>JAUXXN010000125.1 GCA_030684755.1 Hydrogenophaga sp. | reverse complement strand
GTACCGGGGCATGGTGGACGACGCGCACGCGCTGCTGAGCAACAGCCGCGCCGACCTGTGGGTGGTGCAGAAAGACACGCAAGGGCCTTACGCGGAGTCGTCGAGCATCAAAGACGATGTGGTGAAGAGCGTGCGTGGCATGCCCGGTGTGGCGGCTGCGGCCAACGTGACCTACTTCACCATGCAGGTGGCGCACAAGGGCCGCGAGAACCGCGTGATGGTGGTGGGCATGGAGCCCGGCATGCCCGGCGCACCGGGCTACCTGGTGGCCGGGCGGCACCACACGCGCAACCACTACGAAGCGGTAGCCGACGTGAAAACCGGCTTTGCGCTGGGCGATGTGGTGCGCATACGCCGACACGATTACACGGTGGTGGGGCTGACGCGGCGCATGGTGTCATCGGGCGGCGACCCGATGCTTTTTGTGCCGCTATTGGACGCGCAGGAACCGCAGTTTTTGAAAGAAAACGACGCCATCGTCATCGACCGTGCCCGCACCGCCGCCAACCCGGCCTTCAACCGCCCGGGCAGCCCCGGACTGCTGGAGGCGGTGCAAAACCTGCAGACCAGCAGCCGCAGCGTGAACGCGGTGCTGGTGCAACTGGCACCGGGCTTCTCGCCCGAGCAAGTGGCCGAGCCGATACGGCGCTGGAAGCACCTGAGCGTGTACACCCGCGACGGCATGGAAGACATTTTGGTGGTGAAGCTCATCGCCAATTCGGCCAAGCAGATTGGCATGTTTCTGGTGATTCTGGCCATCGTGAGTGCGGCCATTGTGGCCTTCATCATCTACACCATGACCATGGGCAAGCTGCGCGAGATTGCGGTGCTCAAGCTCATCGGCACGCGCGACAGCACCATCGCGGGCATGATCTTGCAGCAGGCGCTGGGCCTGGGGCTGATCGGTTTTGCGGTGGGCAAGGTGGCGGCCACGTTTTGGGCGCCGGCGTTTCCCAAGTTTGTGCTGCTGTTGCCGGGCGACGCGGTGACCGGCTTGCTGGTGACGGTGGTTATTTGTGCGCTGGCGAGCACGCTGGCGATTCGCGTGGCGCTGAAGGTGGACCCCGGCGCAGCCATTGGATGACCCCCATGAACAAACCCACAGCCCCAGGTGGCATCCTCATTGAAGGTCTGCGCAAGGTCTACGGCAGCGGCGACACCGCCGTGGAAGCGCTCAAACACGTCAACATGCAGGTGGCCCCCGGCGAGGTGGTGGGCCTCGTAGGCCCGTCCGGCTCGGGCCAAAGCACGCTGCTGAAATGCCTGGGCGCCATCATCGAGCCCAGCAGCGGCAAGATGACGCTGGGCACCGATGTGATTTACGACAACGGCTGGAAGGTGAAAGACCTGCGCGCCCTACGCCGCGACCGCATTGGCTTTGTGTTCCAAGCGCCGTACCTGATTCCGTTTCTGGATGTGACCGACAACGTGGCCCTGCTGCCCATGCTGGCCGGTATGCCAAACGCGAAAGCCCGCGAACGCGCACTGGAGTTGCTGACCGCGCTGGACGTGCAACACCGCGCCAAGGCCGAGCCCTCGCAGCTCTCAGGCGGCGAGCAGCAGCGCGTGTCGATTGCCCGAGCACTGGCCAACAAACCACCGGTCATATTGGCCGACGAGCCTACCGCCCCGCTGGACAGCGAGCGCGCGCTGGGCGTGATGCGCATCCTGAACCAGATGGCGCAGCACGCGCAAACAGCCATCATCGTGGTGACGCACGACGAGAAGATCATTCCCACCTTCAAGCGGATTTACCACATCCGCGACGGCCAGACGGTGGAAGAAAAGGGCGAAGGCCGCAGCCTCTGAACATCGACGGTGCTGGGTCCGTGCCCCTTGGCAGGGCCATATGCTGCAACGCACAATAGAACCTGCTCCCGATTTCCGCAGGACCACCGCCCATGACACGCCCCACACGCCAAAAATCCACCGCCACCGCCCGCCCCGCAGGCACCAAACTGCAACTCGACCTGGCCTTGCAAGGCGGCGGCTCGCACGGCGCTTTCACCTGGGGCGTGCTGGACCGGCTGCTGGAAGAAGAGTGGTTGGAAATGGCCGCCGTGAGCGGCACCAGCGCCGGGGCCATGAACGCGGTGGCGCTGGCCGATGGCTTGATGCGCGGCGGGCGCGAGGGTGCGCGCACCACGCTGCGCCAGTTCTGGCAGCGGGTGGCCGAGCTTTCGCCGTTTCACCACATTCAAAGCAGCCCCCTGGGTGGCCTGATGGGCTCGGCCACCGCCTGGATGGCCCCATGGATGGAGCCCTGGCAACAGGCAGCCAGCGCGCTGGGCAGCCAGCTATCGCCCTACCAATTCAACCCGCTCAATCTGAACCCGCTGCGCCAGATTTTGCTGGACACGGTGGACTTTGAGCGGGTGCGCTGCTGCAACAAAACCCAGCTCTTCATTGCCGCCACCCAGGTGCGCACAGGCGCGCTGAAGGTGTTTGACCAGCACGGCCTGACGCCCGATGTGGTGCTGGCCTCAGCCTGCCTGCCGCTGCTGTTTCAGGCGGTAGAAATTGACGGCGAAGCCTATTGGGACGGCGGCTATGCGGGCAACCCGTCGCTGATGCCGTTGATTGCGCAAAGCGCCGCCGACGATCTGCTGCTGGTGCAGATCAACCCGATTGATCGCAGCGAGATGCCCACCCGCGCCAGCGACATTCTGGAGCGCATCAGCGAGGTGACGTTCAACGCCAGTTTGCTCAAAGAGCTGCGCTCCATCGCGCTGCTCAAGCAACTGATTGAAGACGAAGGCAAGCCCGGCCACCAGTACCGCAACCCGCTGTTTCAACGGGTAGAGCAACTGCGCGTGCATTTGATTGATGGCGGCGCCTCGCTCAGCCCCTTGGGCGCAGCGAGCAAAACCAACACGCAATGGGCCTTTTTGCAGCAACTGCACGGCCTGGGCCGCAGCGCCGCCGACCAGTGGCTGGCCCAACACCGCGAAGACGTGGGCCAGCGCAGCAGCTGGGACTTGGCGCGGGTGCTGACACCATGATGAGCATGACCGGCATTGTGTTGGCGCTGGTGCTGCTGATGGCGCTGGCTTACCGGGGCGTGAGCGTGTTGCTGCTGGCGCCGCTGATGGCCTTGCTGGCCACGCTGTTCAGCCCGGAGGCGCCGCTGCTGGCCAGCTACACCCAAGTGTTCATGCCCGCGCTGGGCGGTTTTGTGATCGCGTTTTTTCCGCTGTTTTTGCTGGGCGCGGTGTTTGGCAAGCTCATGGAAGCTTCGGGGGCGGCGCAGGTCATTGCGCACGCCATCGTGGCGTGGCTGGGGGCGCAGCGCGCCATTTTGGCGGTGGTGTTGGCCTGCGCCGTGCTCACCTACGGCGGTGTGTCGCTGTTTGTGGTGGCGTTTGCGGTGTACCCGATCGCCACCGCCCTGTTTCGCCAAGCCGACCTGCCCAAACGGCTGATTCCGGCCACCATTGCGCTGGGTGCGTTCACCTTCACCATGACGGCGCTACCCGGCACACCGGCCATTCAAAACGCCATTCCCATGCCCTACTTCGGCACCACGCCGTTTGCCGCACCCGGGCTGGGCCTGATCGGCGGTGCGGTGATGCTGGTGCTGGGCACGCTGTGGCTGGTGCGCCGCGCCGGGGCCGCCAGCGCCCGGGGCGAAGGTTACGGCGAGCACGCCGAACCCGCCGCCTTGAGCGACCCGGCTGCGGCGGCGGCCATGCCCAAGGCTTCAAATGGCACATCAGCCAGCACACCACCCAACACATCAGCCCACACCGCAGCCGCTGCGCCACCGCCCGCCACGGGCTTCAACGGCACCGCCTTCATGCGCGCCATGGCGCCGGTGGTGCTGGTGATTGCGCTGAACTACCTGCTGGCCACCTGGCTGCTGCCCGCGCTGGACACGGCCTACCTGGCCGAGCCGCGTTATGGCGCCACTGCTATTGCCAATGTGCGCGGTCTGTGGGCCGTGATGGTGGCGCTGGCTGCGGCCATTGTGCTGCTGGTGCTGCTGCAACGCCCGCACCTGCCGGACCTGCGCCACACGCTGGAGCAAGGCGCCAGTGGCTCGGTGCTGCCGCTGCTCAACACCGCGTCACAGGTGGGGTTTGGCGCGGTGATTGCGTCGCTGGCAGGCTTTGCGCTCATCCGCGACGCGGTGCTGACCATTGCCCCAGACAACCCGCTGGTGTCGGTGTCGATCGCAGTCAACATCCTGGCGGGTATCACCGGTTCGGCCTCGGGCGGCATGAGCATTGCCCTGCAAACCCTGGGCGACACCTGGCTGGCCATGGGCCAAGCAGCGGGCATTGCGCCCGATCTGCTGCACCGCGTGACCGCCATCGCCACTGGCGGCCTGGACGCGCTGCCGCACAACGGCGCCGTTATCACGCTGCTGGGCATTTGCGGCCTGAGCCACCGCCAGGCCTACGCCGACATTTTTATGGTGGCGGTGGCCATTCCGGTGCTGGCGCTGGTGGTGGTTGTGGTGTTGGGCAGCACGTTCGGCTCCTTTTGACAGCAGTGCGCCCGGAGCAAAGCCCACGCGGGCGGCTACCATCGAAGCATGCTGACCCTGAACTCTGAAGCCGCCCGTGCGGCCCTGCCTTTTGACCGTTTGATCGCAGCACTGCGCGAACACTTCACCACCACCTGCGAGGTGCCGCTGCGCCATGTGCACGAAATTGCCAGCCCCGGCGGCAAGATCACCTCGCTGATCATGCCGGCTTGGCTGCCCGGCCGTTACTACGGTGTGAAGATTGTGAACATTGCGCCAGGCAACACCGCCGAGGGCCTGCCGGGCCTGCATTCGGCCTATTTGCTGTTTGACGCGCGCACCGGCGTGCCGCTGGCGCAGATCGACGGCGACCAGATCACCACGCGCCGCACCGTGGCGGCTTCGGCATTGGCGGCCTCGTATTTGGCGCGTCCCGATGCGCGGCATTTGCTGGTGGTGGGCGCGGGCGCGGTGGCCGCGCTGCTGCCTGAGGCCTACCGCACGGTGCGTCCGATTGAGCAGGTGACGGTGTGGGCGCGCCGCCCCAGCGAAGCCCAGGCGCTGGCCGCGCGCTGGCGCGAACAGGGCTTTGACGCCAGCGCCGCAACCGATTTGCCCGCCGCCTGCGCCCATGCCGATGTGGTGAGTTGCGCCACCTTGGCCACCGACCCGGTGGTGCGCGGCACCTGGCTGGCACCGGGCTCGCACCTGGACCTGATTGGCAGCTTCACACCCCAGATGCGCGAGGCCGACGATGTGTGCTTTGAAGACGCGCGCGTGTTTGTGGACACCGAAGAGGCGCTGCAAAAAAGCGGCGACCTGATCGGCCCGCTCTCGCGCGGCGTGCTGCACGCCGACGATGTGCGCGGCACCCTGACCACACTGTGCAAAGGCATGGCCACTGGGCGCAAGACGACCACAGAGCGCACGGTGTTCAAGTCGGTCGGCACCGCGCTGGAAGACTTGGCGGCAGCGGTGCAAGTGTACGAGGCGCAATGAACCGGCTGCGCCGCCTGCTGCCGTTTTTGGCTTGGCCCCGCCCCAGCGGCGTGGTGCTGCGGGGCGATGCGCTGGCCGGCATCACGGTCGGTTTGATGGTGATTCCCCAAGGCGTGGCCTACGCCGCGCTGGCCGGCATGCCGCTGATCACCGGCATCTATGCGTCCATGTTGCCAGCCTTGATAGCCGTGCTGTTCAGCGGATCTGTGCGGCTGTCGGTGGGGCCCACGGCGCTCACGTGTTTGCTGGTCAGCGCCTCGCTCACCGGCTTGGCAGAGCCTGGCAGCGCGCAGTGGATTGAACTGGCGGTGTGGCTGGCGCTGCTGTCGGGATTGTTGCAGGTGGTGCTGGGCTTGGTGCGCTTTGGCTGGCTGCTCAATTTGGTCAACGCACCGGTGCTGATGGCCTTCACCCAAGGCGCTGCGGTGCTCATCATCGCGTCGCAATTGCCCGCCTTGCTGGGGCTCAGCGGCGGTTGGTCAGCCTTGTCGCAACCACAAACGGTACACCTGCCCGCGTTGGCTTTTGGGCTGGGTTCGGTGGCGTTTTTGCGGCTGGCGCGGCGCTGGCGGGCCACGTTTCCGTCGGTGTTGCTGCTGGTGGTGGCGTCGGCGGGGCTCAGTGCTTGGAGCGGCTTTGCGGAGCTCGGTGGCGCCGTCATTGGTGCGCTTCCACAGGGTTTGCCCAGTTTTTATAGGCCCGCTTGGCCCGGCTGGAGCACGTTAGGGCAGTTGCTTTTGCCCACACTGGTGATCAGTTTGGTGAGTTTTTTAGAAACCGCGTCCAGCGCCAAGGTGGACAGCAGCCGACGCGGCCAGCGCTGGGACCAAGACCAAGACTTGGTTGGTCAGGGGCTGGCCAAACTGGTGTCGGGTTTTTCGGGCGCGTTTCCCACCAGCGCCTCGTTTTCGCGCTCGGCCTTGTTGTTGCACAGCGGCGCCCAAACCGGCTGGGCCACGGTGTTTTCGGGGGCGCTGGTGGGTGTGGCGCTGTTGTTGCTGACACCGCTGCTCAAACATGTGCCCCTCGCGGTGTTGGCCGCCGTGGTGGTGGTGGCTGTCATGGGGCTGTTGCAACCGTTGGCGTTTGTGCGCCTATGGGCCATTTCACGGGTAGAAGCGGTGATTGCGGGCACCACCTTGGTGGTGACGGTGTTCACCGCCCCGCGCCTGTACTGGGGCGTGTTGGCGGGCGTGTTGATGTCGCTGAGCCATTTTCTGTACCTGCGGCTGCACCCGCGCATCATTGAAGTAGGGCTGCACGCCGACGGCAGCCTGCGCGACCGCCACCTGTGGCATCTGCCGCCGCTGGCCCCGGCCACTTACGCGCTGCGCATGGACGCGGCGCTGGACTTTGCCACCGCCAGCGCGTTTGAACACGCCGTGACCCGCTACCTGGGCGAGCACCCCGGCACGCGCCATGTGGTGCTGGTGGCTCACCCCATCAACTGGATCGACGCCACCGGCGCCGAGGGCTTTGGGCGGCTGCGCTCGGTGCTGAATGAGCAGCGCGTAACGCTGCACTTGGTGGGCATCAAACTGCCGGTGGAAACCGTGTTGCGCACCGCAGGCCACCTGAGCGAAGGCCCCCGGCTGCGCCTGTACCGCACAGAAGCCGAGGCGCTTCGGGCTGCACCCAGCTGGAACGAATCACCCGAAGACAGTGCAGCGAACACGCGGGTTCAATGACGCGGTAGCGTCAACCCCGGGTGTACGCCAGACCCGAGGCCACGCCGCCAAACAAATCGCCCTCGACCATCGGCACATTGGGAAATTCGGCCTGCAAGGCGCGCTGGAACGGCCGCAAGGCCGACGAGCCGCCGGTGAGGTAGATCGCATCCAACGCACCGTCGGTCAGGCCCGCTCGCTGCACACAGGCCCGAGCGCAGGCCACGGTGCGCGCCAGCAGTGCGCCCAGGTGCTCGCGCATGTCGGTTGTGTCCAGCGAAGCCAGCAAGCCGGGCTCCACACACGACAAATCCACCTGCGTGGCACCGTCGCTTTGCGAACACCGAATCTTGGCCTGCTCCACCTCGTGCGCCACATGGTGGCCAGAACGCTCCTTCAGCACCACCATCAGCCGCTCGTGCAAACGCGGGTCGGTGTAGTTCACGCGCAGTGCCTGGGCTTGGCTCAGCGCGCGCGGCACATACAACCACTGGATCAGGTGCCAGGTGGACAGGTCAAAAAACGTGCGGCTGGGTACCTCACGCTGCTGTGGGCCCAAGTGCCGGTATCCCAGCAAGGGCATCACCCGCTCCAAGCTGAGCTTTTGATCAAAGTCGGTGCCGCCAATGTGCACGCCGGTGGTGGCCAGCACATCGCTCGCCCGGTCCGCCAGCACCATGCGCTGAGGCCCCAGTCGCACGACGGTGAAATCTGAGGTACCACCACCCAAGTCCACCACCAGCACAAGGCCTTCGCGCGTCAGGCGCCGCTCGTAGTCCAGTGCGGCCGCAATGGGCTCTAGCTGGAACGACACCTCATCAAAGCCCACCGACTGCGCCGCCTGCAACAGCGAAGCCTGTGCGAGCGCGTCACGCTCGGGGTCGTCATCGACAAAGTGCACCGGCCGCCCCATCACGACCCGGGTAGGCGCTTCGCCCAGCGCGTAGGCGGCGCGTTCACGCAGCGCATCCAGAAACGTGGCCACGATCTCCAAAAAACTCAGCTGCTGACCGTTCACCTCGGTTTTTTCCAACAAAAGCGGGCTACCCAGCAAGCTCTTGAGCGAACGCATCAACCGGCCTTCGGTACCGCTCAAGTACTGTGCAACGGCCTCGCGCCCGAAATGGGTCAGGTGATCTTCGGCGTTGTAAAAAACCGCTGTGGGCATGGACACCGCATCACCCTCCAGCGGAATCAGATGGGCAGCGCCCTGGACATCGGCCCAGGCCATGGCCGAGTTGGATGTGCCGAAATCAATACCGAGCGTGCCGTGGAGGGAGAGCGTCATGAAGCGAAGAAGAAGAAATAGAAAAGCCCGCAACTTTTTCAAGCTGCGGGCTTTCATTTTTGGTGCGGCTGGCAGGAATCGAACCCACGACCCCTTGGTTCGTAGCCAAGTACTCTAT
>JAUXXN010000110.1 GCA_030684755.1 Hydrogenophaga sp. | reverse complement strand
TCAGGTCGCGTGAGACGTGTTCGTCTTCCGGCCCCACCCAGGGCCAGTGGGGCGCGGTGAAGTGCAACGACAAGAAGAATGGTTTTTCGGCGTTTCGCTCGCCGATCCAGGCCGTGGCTTCATCGGCCAGCAGTTGCGTGTAGTAGCCCACACGCTCCACCGGCACCTCGCCCTCGTACAGGTCGCGCGGCACGGCTGCGCCCACGCCGGGCTTGTGGCTGAAGTAGTCGATGGCACCGCCGTAATTGCCAAAAAACCGGTTGTAGCCGCTCTTGAGCGGGCCAAAGGTCGGCAGATTGCCCAAGTGCCACTTGCCGATCAGCGCGGTCTCAAAGCCCGCATCGCGCAGCAGCGACGGCAGCGTGGGGTGGTCCGGCGGCAGGCCGTGCAGGTGGGCGGTACGCACCAGCGGCTCTTCCAGCCCGCCGCGCAGGCGGTACTGGTAACGCCCGGTGATGAGGCCAAAGCGCGTGGCCGAGCACACGGCGGAATTGGCGTAAGCCTGGGTAAAACGCACACCGCCAGCGGCCAGTGCGTCCAGGTGCGGTGTGGTGTATTGCGTTTGCCCGTAGACGCTGAGGTCGGCCCAGCCGAGGTCGTCGGCCAAGATGAATACGATGTTGGGCTGCTTGGCGGGGGCACTCATGCGGCGCCTTTCAGTTTGCCAGTGGCGTCGGCCTCTCTCCAGGCGCTGTCCAGTTTGAGATCGCGCAGAGACTGGCGCACGAACTTCGGCTCGAACCAAGCCTTGACGTCGTAACCATGACGGATCAGGCCGAGCTTCAGGCCATCGTCGTGCACACCTTGGTAGGCGGCGACCAGGCCGTCATCGACCAGCGGCGAATAGCGTTGGGCCAGGTTTTCGCCGGTCAGCTCTTCGCGGAACGCCAGCTCCGGGTTGCCGCTGTTGTTGGCGTACAGCTTGATCAGCGCTTCGCGGTTGGTCTCTTGCGACGCCCAGTGCGAAGCACGCACCAACTGCTTGACCACGCGCTGCATCAGCGGTGCTTGGTGGGTTACGAAGTCTTCGGTGGCCAAGGCACCAGCGTTGATTTCAAAACCCGGGCCACGCCCGCGTGTGCTCAGCGGAATCTGCACACCCTTGTCGCGCAGGATGAACAGGTCGGGGCCGCCGAAGGTGGCATCAATCTGACCAGCCACCACGGCGGCCTTGGAGCTGGGCCAGTCCATGTTGATGAGCTTCACATCCTTTTCGGTCAGCCCGGCTGTGGCCAGCAGCTTGTCGAATGGACGCTGGTAGGCCGTGCCTTTGAGTACCGACACGCGTTTGCCCTTGAGGTCTTCGACCGTGCGGATGGTGGAACCCGGTGCCGTGGCCAGGTAGCTGTTGGAGCCCCGACCGGTGGGCAGCAGGTAGCGCGTGGGCAGGCCGCGCGACTTGTGGATCACCGAGGCCAAGTCGCCGAGGTAAACAATGTCGAGCTGCTTGGCCGCCAGCGCTTCGGCCACCGCCGGACCAGCGCCCCGGAAAAAGTTCCACTGCACCTCGATGCCGTCTTTGGCGAACTCCTCCTCCAGCCATTTGTTGGCCTGGACGATGGCCAGGGTGGATGCACCGGGCGAGGGTTTGCCAGCGGTGCCCAGATCGGGCGAGCCCAGGCGGATGACTTTGGCGGGTGCGGTCTGTGCCCGCAAACCCAGCGGCGCGATGAGGCCGGCGGCGGCCAGACCCGCCACGAAAGTCCGGCGGTTCGGCACGGGGAAAGCAAAGGTGTTTTTCATGATGTCTTGAGCAATTGGGTAGGGAAGAAACACAAGGAAATCAGACCGCGTTCAGACCGCGAACTGCCACGCCGATGCAGCGGTGGGTGACTTCTCGCGCTTGAGCGGCGGTTCAGCCAACGCTGCCGCGCCGTGGTCGGCAAATTCGCGCAACACCTGTTCTTTGACGGCGGTGAAGGCGTACGAGGTGCGTTCGCGCGGATGCGCCAGAGGCACGGGGACGGTGCGGCGGATGCGCCCGGGGCGTGGCTCCATCACCACCACCTTGTCGCCCAGATACACCGCTTCTTCCACGTCGTGCGTAACGAGGATCATGGTGATGCCCTCTTTTTCCCAAATGCGGTGCAGCTCCTGCTGCAAATGGGCGCGGGTCATGGCGTCGAGCGCGCCGAAGGGTTCGTCCAACAGCAGGATGTCGGGCCGGTTCACCAGCGCGCGGGCAATGGCCACGCGCTGCGACATGCCGCCCGAGAGCTGGTGCGGGTAGGCGGACTCAAAACCCTGCAAGCCCACCAGCTCGATATGCTCCCGAATGGTTTGTCGCTGCTGGCCTTCGGTCAGGCCCGAATTGAGCAAGCCCAGGCCGATGTTCTTTTCGACGTTGAGCCAGGGAAACAGGCGGTGTTCCTGAAACACGATGCCCCGATTCAGGTTCGTGCCCTTGATGCGGGTGCCATCCAGCAAAATTTCGCCCTGGTAGCCCTCTTCCAGGCCGATGATGAGGCGCAGCAGCGTGGACTTGCCGCAGCCGCTGGTGCCCACGATGCTGACGAACTCGCCCGGTTCTATGGTGAGTGAAATGTCTTGCAGCACGGGCAAGGCTTCGCCCTTGACCTCGTACTGTTTGTTCAGACCCCGGATGTCCAGAGTGCCGGCGTGTGCCATGGTGTTCTCCAATGAAGTTCAAAAACGCGCGACCGTGCGGTCGCGCCATGCCAACAGGCGCCGCTCCAGGGCTGCCAGCGTGGCGTTCAGGGCGTAGCCCACCAGACCGATCACCACCACCCCGAACAGCACCAAGTCCATCCAGAAGTGTTCGCGGCCGTCAATCAGCGTGTTGCCAATGCCTTTGCCCGAGGCCATGAGGTATTCACCCCCCAGCGTGGCCAGCCAGCTGTAAATCAGCGCCAACTGAACGCCGGTGAACACCGAGGGGGCTGCCGAGGGCGCTACCACCCGGGTGAGCAGTTGCCACACACCAAAACCACTGACACGCCCCACCTCAACGTATTCGCGCGGCACGCTGCGCAGCCCCTCGAAGGTGTTGAGCACCATGGGGAAGAACGCCGCCATGGCAATAAAGGCCACCTTGGCACCGTCGCCCAGGCCAAACCACATCGACAGCATGGGAATCCAGGCGAACAGCGAGATTTGCTTGAGTGTGTGAAAGGACGGTCCAACGAGGCGCTCGGCCCAGCGCGACCAACCCAGCAGCACGCCGAACGCCAGGCCAGCGCTGGCACCGATGACAAAACCCCGGGCATTGCGCCACAGACTGGCAGACAAGGCGGTCCAGAGTTCACCGCTGACCACTTGCTGCACAGCACGGTCCCACACCGCACCGGGTGACACCAGCAAGGGCGAGGTGGACCAACCTGAGGCCACGGCCCACCACCACACCAGCACGATCAGGGCGGGCAAAACCCATCCGCGCAAGGCGGGCGGTACGTATGTTTTTTCAGATGTCATGTGTATTCCTTGGTTTCACCACCGGGCTTCACAGCCCCGGTTTGCGCCAGCGCAGCAGCCAGGCTTCGGTCAGTGACAGCAGCTTGTCGATTACAAAACCCACGATGCCCACCGCCAGCACGGCGGCCAGCACCACATCGAGCTGAAACAACTGACGCCCGTAGACGATCAGGAAACCAATGCCTTCGGACGACGCCAGCAGCTCCACCACCACCAGCGCCAGCCAGGCGTGGGTGAGGCCATAACGCATGCCGTTCCAGATCGGCGCAGTGGCGGCTGGGAACACCACACGGGTCAGCATTTGCCAGCGCGTGAAGCCGTAGACGCGGGCCACTTCAATGAAACGGTTGGGCACACCCTGAATACCCTGGCAGGTGTTGAGCGTCACTGGCACCAAGGTGGCTTTGGCGATCAACAAGAACTTGAGGGCTTCATCAATGCCCACCAGCAGCATCAGCAGCGGCAACCAGCCGATCACCGGCACCTGGCTGAACGCCTTGAAGAGCGGGAACAAATATGCACGCACCGTGGGCGACAGGCCCATGGCCACACCCAGCGACAAACCCGCCAGCAGGCCAATACCAAAGCCGGTGAAGACGCGCACCAAGCTGATTTGCAGGTTGTCCCACAGCTCGCCACTGGCGGCCAGGTCGGCAAAGGTGCGGAACACCTGGGCTGGTGGTGGCAACACCTGTTCTGGCGCCCAACCCCACACCGAGGCCAGATGCCACAACAGCAGCACCGCCAACGGGAAAGGCCAAGCCCAAAGTGCTTGCAGCGGCAGCCACCCGACACGGCGATGGGCCGGACCGGGCCATGCGGCTTTGCTGGTGGGTGCAGGCAAAACAGCACCCGCTCCAATGGATGAAGTCATGGTCGCGCGCTCCTGTCTGGGCTCAATGCGCCAGTTGGCCGTCTGCGCCATAGGCGGGCCAGTAGCCTTCCAGCTTGAGTTCCTTCAGCGCCACGTTCAGATAACGGCGGTCGAACCAAGTGTCGATCTCGGGCACCGAGCGGGTCAGCTTGAGCGCGTGAGCGTCTTTGGCCGCTTCTTTGTAACGCGACACCAGGAAGGTGTCGAGCAGCGGCGAGAGGCGCACCCGCAGCGGTTGACCGATGAAGTCCTCGCGCCAGACCTTGTCGGGGTATTCGGCCTTGCCCCAGCGCTCGAACAAGTCGGCGCGGTTGGCTTCGTTGGAATAGCGGTGCGCCACCTTGACCAGGGTGGTCACGATGCGCTGCACCGCCTGCGGATGTTTTGCCGCAAAGTCGTCCGTCACCAGCAGGTGGGTCTGGCGGGTGAATTTGTAGTTGTCGGCGGCGGCCGACCAGGCCACCTTGGCCAGCCCCTTGTCGCGCAGATCAAAAGCGCCGACGTAGTCGAAGATAGCGTCCACATCCTTGTTGACCAGCGCGGTGCGGCCACTGGCCAGGTCGAGGTTGATGAGCTTGAGGTCGCGCTCTTTGATCCCGCGCGCCGACAGCGCCGCCACGGCGGCCAGGTGCAGGTTGGTGCCCTTGAAGACCGCGACACGTTTGCCCTTGAGGTCTTCGAGTTTCTGAATGCCCGAATCGGGTTGCACCGCCAGATACAGGCCGGTGCGCACACCGCTGCCCGCAATGAGCTTGGTTTTCACGCCGTTGGCACGCGCCACGATGGCGGGCAAATCGCCCTGCCATGCGAAATCCAATTGTTTATTGACCAGCGCCTCGTTGACAGCCGGTCCTGCGCCTTTGAAAAAAGTCCATTTGATTTCGATACCGTCTTTGCGGAATTCTTCTTCAAAAGCGCCATCGGTGTAGGCCAGTGCGGTGGTGGTGCCGCCGTGGCGAATGGGGTTGCTGCCCACGCCGCCGGTGGCCACACCAATGCGAATGACTTTCAAAGGCTCGACGGTTTGTGCGGCAGCTGGCCCGATGGAAAAAAAACTCAAGGCCAGTGCGAACAGGCCCAGACGGTGACGTGGATTCATGGTTTCTCCGTTGGAATCGGTGGTGGTTGATGGGGTGGAATTTACGGACGCTGGCTTGCTATCGGAACGAATGAAAACGGATAAACAAACACCTGGATGTTTATTTCATGAACACATCACCGGACGGCATAAAGACCCGCTGTTTGGCGCGCATAGATATGCAAAACGCTTCGTTCACCGCCACGACGGCTGTGCCTACAGTGAAAAAAGAACGGCGCAACGTGCGTATCACCCGTTCGATTTCAAAACCATCCACAGGAGTTTTTTCATGTCCCAACTCAACGATTTGCCCCGCCACTACACCCGCTTCGAGGTAGAGCCCTACACACCCAACATCGGTGGGTTGATCCACGGTCTGGACCTGCGTGAGACGTTGGACCCAATCACGCAAGACGAGCTGCGCCATGCGCTCGCACAGCACGAGGTGATCTTTTTCCGTGACCAGCAACTCACGCCCGTCCAGCAGGTGGCCTTCTCCCGCACCTTCGGCGGTGTGGCCGAGGTCAAGGCTTTCTTCCCACGCCTGGAAAGCCACCCCGAAATCGAAATCGTCGAGAGCACGGCCGAGCGCCAGAAGGCCGCCAGCAACTGGCACGCCGACATCACCTGGCGCGAACAACCCCCGCTGGGCACCAGCTTGTACGCGCAAGTGATCCCAGCCACCGGCGGCGACACGATCTGGGCGAGCCTGACCAAGGCATTTGACAGCCTGCCGACCGCCTTTCAGGCCTACCTGGAAACGCTGACCGCCGTGCATACCTGGGAAATCAGCGGCTGGACCGAGTACCTGCTGGCCAAAGACGCCAGCGGTGACGAACTCAAGGCCGCGCGCGCCAAGTACCCGCCGGTGGAGCACCCGGTGGTACGCGTGCATCCGGTCACGGGCAAAAAAATCCTGTATGTCAATTCCACCTTCACCAGCCACATCAAAGGCCTCACGCGTTCGGCCAGCGATGCACTGCTGACCCAATTGTTTGAACTGGCCCGGGTACCCGAATTTCAGGCCCGTCTGCGCTGGCGTGCTGGGACGCTGGCGGTGTGGGACAACCGATCCACCCAGCATTACGCGGTGGGCGACTTCTTCCCGCAGCACCGCAAGCTGCACCGCATCACGATCACGGAGTAAGTAGCCCCCTGCGTCGCCTGCGGCGCCTTCCCCCCAGGGGGACGGTGCCTGTGGCCGGGCGAAGCCCGTTCCACGGCACCCCTTGATTGGCCCGCGCCGACGTGGCCTCTCTGCTCAACACCCCATCGCACACCCAACATGACACACGAACAACAACCATCCCCGCGCAAGCTCCGCCTCGGCGCTTTCATCATGGCCACCGGCCACCACATCGCCGCCTGGCGCCACCCTGACGCACAGGCCGATGCGGGCGTCAACATCGACCACTACATTGCACTGGCCCAGACAGCCGAGCGCGGTCTGTTCGACCAGGTGTTTGTGGCCGACAGCCCTGGCATTTGGCACAAGGGCGACAAGGAGTCCTTCAGCCGCCAGGGCCGTCTCTCGCACTTCGAGCCGGTCACGCTGTGGGCCGCGCTGTCGGCGGTGACGAAGCACATCGGCTTCGTCGCCACCGCGTCCACCACCTACGAAGACCCCTATTTGCTGGCGCGCAAATTCGCTTCGCTGGACCACATCAGCAAGGGCCGCGCGGCCTGGAACGTGGTGACCACCAGCGCCGAAAACGTACACGGCAACTTCGGCTTGGAAGCCCACCCGGACCCGGCCACGCGCTATGCGCGCGCCCATGAATTTGTGGATGTGGTCAAAGGCCTGTGGGACAGCTTTGACGACGACGCCTTCAGCCGCGACAAGGCATCGGGCGTGTACTTCGACCCCGACAAGCTGCACGAGCTGAACCACATCGGCAAATTCCTGAAGGTCAAGGGGCCGCTGAATATTGAACGTCCGCCGCAAGGCCACCCGGTGATCGTGCAGGCCGGTTCTTCCGAAGACGGCAAGGAACTGGCCGCCGCCACCGCCGAGGCCATCTTCACCGCCTGGACCAGTCTGGCCGAAGCGCAGGCTTTCTACAAAGATGTGAAGGGGCGCATGGCCAAGTACGGGCGTCGGCCCGAACAACTGTTGGTGCTGCCCGGCATTTCGCCGGTCATTGGCCGCACCGAAGAAGAGGCCCAAGCCAAATGGGCCGAATTGCAAGCGCTGATCCATCCTTCGGTGGGGCTGGCCACGCTGGCACCGTTTTGGCCCGGTGAAGACCTGTCGAAGTGGGACTTGGACGCGCGCCCGCCCTACATACCCGAGCCGCCCAAGGGCATCAACAGCCGCGCCCATGTGGTGCTGGAGTTGGCCCGGCGCGAGAAGTACACCGTGCGCCAGCTCTACGAGTATTTGGCCGGTGCGCGTGGGCATTGGGTCGTCGTTGGCACACCGGTGCAAATCGCCGACCGCATCCAGGAATGGTTCGAGAACGGCGCAGCAGACGGCTTCAACATCATGCCGCCGGTACTGCCCACGTCGCTGGACGACTTCGTGGAACTGGTGGTGCCCGAGTTGCAAAAGCGCGGTCTGTTCCGCACCGCCTACGAGGGCACAACGCTGCGCGAAAACCTGGGCTTGGAACGCCCGGTGAGCCGCTGGACCGAACCCCAAACCAAGGCGGCCTGAGTTGTCTGGCTTCACCCGTCAGGCGGTGGCGTGGCATGCGCGCCACCGCTTTTTGGTGTCCTTTGCGGTGCTGTCCTTGTTCATGGGCATCAGCGTGGGCTTGGCCAAGGTGACCACAAGCCTATATGCGATCCATCTGGGAGCGAGTGGTTGGTGGCTGGGTGCCATCGCAGCGGCGCAGAGCCTGGGCATCTTGTTCACCGCGCTGCCGGTGGGCGTGTGGGTGGACCGGTACGGGCCACGCCGCCTGTTCATGGCGGGCAGCTTGGCCGGTAGTCTGCTCTACGCCTTGCTGCCGCTGGTGCCGCACAGCGCTTTTCTGCTGGGCATGACGGTGCTGACCGGTGTCGTCATGCCCACACGCTTTGTCTCGCTGCAAAGCATTTTCATGAGCATGTTGCAGCAGGTGGGCACGGCCAACGCCGGTTGGCAGCGTGCCGCCCACATGTCGGGCATGTTGCTGTTGGGGCCTCTGCTCACGGCCACGGTGATTGCGCATTTTGGTCACGCGGGCAGTTACTGGGTGGTGGCACTCATGTTTCTGTTGACGGTGGGGTTGTCGCAGCGGGTGCTGCGACAACCCTTGCCCACGGTGACACCGACCACCCAGCGCAGAGGCATTCGGGCTTCGATGGCCGATGTGCTGGGGCATCCGCAGGCGCGTCGGCTGGCGCTGACCGAGGCTTGCATTCAGGGGCTGAACATGTACCACGCTTTCTTTGTCGTGGTAATTGCGGTGCAGTCGCTGCGTGTGCCCGCGCTGGCAGCGGGCAGTCTGGTTGCCCTGCAAGGCGCGGCGTTCATTCTGGCCCTGCTGGTGCTGGGTCCGGCTGTGCAAGGTTTGGGCACCCGGGCCACACCCACCGGGGCCGCTGTGGCCGTGGCGGGCTGTGCCCTGTTAGGCCAAGCCGATGGACTGCCGGGCTTGGCCGTGGGCAGCGTTTTGCTGGGGCTGGGTTTGGGTGTGATGGAGGTCCAGGTGATCGGGAGCATGGCAGCCCTGGGCGCTCGGCTGGGCCAGGGCCGCATGGCCGGGCTCAATGCCATCGCCGGTCCGGGGGGTGCTTTGCTGGGTGGATTGCTCGGCGGTGCGCTGGCCAGTTCGGTGGGTCTACAGGCTGGCTACTTGGTGTTCATGCCGCTGATGCTGTTGGCTGCATACGCAAGCCAATGACCCGTATCCAACGGGTCAGTGCGCCTCCTGCGCCTGCATCACCACCTCGCGCGTGAGTGTGGGCACAAAGCTTTCGATAAAGCCGTAGGCAAAACCGGGCAGCCAATGGTTGCGGCGCAGGCCCAGTCGGGTGAGGTTGATCTGAAACAGATGACCGGCATCCAGTGCACGCAAATGGCTGTCACGCTCGTCGTCAAAGGCGATTGAGGCCACGATACCCACACCCATTTCCAACTCCACATAGGTCTTGATCACGTCCGCATCCATGGCGGTTAACACCACTTCGGGCACCATCCCAGCCTGTGCAAACGCATCGTCAATGTGCGAGCGCCCGGTGTAACCCACCTCGTAGGTGATGATCGGAAAAGCCACCAAGTCTTGCAGTGTCACCGGCTGCGCCAGCAACAGCAGCGGATGCCCGGGCGGCACCACGATGCTGTGGCTCCAGCGATAGCAGGGCAGAGTGACCAACTGCTCGTAGCTCGCCAGGGCTTCGGTGGCCACACCAATGTCGGCGTCACCGGCCAGCAGCATTTCGGCCACCTGCTTGGGTGAGCCTTGGTGCAGGTGCAGCGTGACACGCGGGTAACGTTGGCGAAAATCCCGCACCACATGGGGCAGCGCATAACGCGCCTGCGAGTGGGTGGCGGCAATCGACAGCCGCCCTTCCTCGCGGCCTTGCAATTCTTGCCCGGCCCGGCGCAGGCTCTCGGCATCGAGCAGCACACGTTGAATGATGGGCATGAGTGCCTGCCCCGCAGAGGTGAACCCCAGCAGGCGTTTGCCCGAACGCACGAACAACTCTACACCCAGCTCTTCCTCCAGTTCGCGCACCTGCCGACTCACGCCGGGCTGCGAGGTGTGCAGCGCTGCAGCCACCTCGGTGAGATTGAAATGGCAGCGTTCGGCTTCCCGCACCGAGCGCAGTTGTTGAAAGTTCATGGTTTTTTCAGTCTCAAATAGAAAAAGCGACACCGGCACGCAAGGCACCGGTGTCGCCCGGACAGCAGGCCGTCGCGTCAGAGCTTGGCGATCGAGACCTCGGTGGACTTGACCAGCGCCACCACATCAGAGCCCACTTGAAGATCAAGGGCATCGACTGAGCGGGTGGTGATGACCGATGTCACGATGCCCCAAGGGGTTTCGACATCGATCTCGGACACTACATCCCCGCGAATGATTTCGCGCACCTTGCCTTTGAACTGGTTGCGCACGTTGATGGCTTGAATGGACACAGCAAACTCCTGAAAAATAAAAATGAACGAAATGACAAACGCAAGGAAATTACAAAGGTACGACGCAGGCGTACAAGCCGAACGCCACAAGAACAGCGGCAACCACCAGGTTCACGACGCGCTCCAGCGGCGTCATGCCCCCTTGCTGCAGTGGGTGTTCGCGCAGGGCAGGCCCATCGGGCGGCAATGGATGTTGATCGGGTTTGTGGGTCATGGCCGATCACACGCTGTAGCTGGCCTGTAGAAACGGAATGGGTGCGAACACGGGCGATGTCGGCCAGCGCAGACCCTCGTGCAACAGACTGGACACCGCCTCGTCCAACCGGGTCTGAATCTCTTCAATCGGCTGGTA
This sequence comes from Hydrogenophaga sp., assembly GCA_030684755.1. Classification (GTDB taxonomy): domain Bacteria; phylum Pseudomonadota; class Gammaproteobacteria; order Burkholderiales; family Burkholderiaceae_C; genus Hydrogenophaga. The sequence continues at coordinate 4,793 of JAUXXN010000110.1, read as the reverse complement.
TTCACCATCGGCGTTTTTCGGAATCTGGCTATCCGACGCATACACGCCCGGCAAGATGTGTTTGGCCCCAAGCGACTGCAGCACAGGGCGCAGGGCGTAGTCCAGCGCCAGCATGTGGTGCGGACTGCCGCCGGTGGCGATAGGCAGAACGACCTTGCCTTTGAGCGCGGTTTGCGGCAGCAAGTCCAGAAACACCTTGAGCACGCCGCTGTAGGCGGCCTTGTAAACCGGCGTGGCCACAACCAAAGCGCGGGCGCTTGCCACCTGTTCGATGGCGCGCACCACGCTGGGGTGTCCCCAGTCGGCCAACAACAGCGCCTGCGGCGACAGATCGCGAATCTGCAAACGATCTACCCGCAGCCGCCGGTCGTCCACCTGCGCATGCAGGCGGTGAGCCACCTCGTTCAACAAGGCAGAAGAACGCGAATGCACAGAAGGACTGCCAGCAATCAACAAAACAGACATGAAAAATACCTCCCTGAAACCTAAGCGGTGTGTGACAGCTGTGAAGGTTTATTTCTTGGTGTAGATCTGGTCAAACGTGCCGCCGTCGGCAAAGTGCACCTTGGCCGCCTGCTCCCAGCCGCCAAAGGCGTCTTCAATCTTGAACAGGTTGAGCTTGGGCAACTGCTTGGCGTACTTGGCTTGTGCCTTGGCCGACGTGGGGCGGTAGAAATGTTTGCCTATCAAGTCCTGCGCCTCTTCGGTGTAGAGGAACTTCAGGTATTCCTCGGCCACGGCGCGCGTGCCCTTGCGGTCCACGTTTTTGTCAACCACCGTCACCGCCGGTTCGGCCAAGATGGACAGCGACGGGTACACAAAGTCCACTCGGTTGCCAAATTCCTTCTCCAGCAAATAAGCCTCGTTTTCCCACGACAGGAACACATCGCCTTGGTTGCGCTGCGCGAAGGTGACGGACGAGCCCCGCGCACCGGTGTCCAGCACAGGCACGTTTTCATACAGTTTTTTTACAAATTCCTGGGCCTTGGCATCGCCGCCGTATTTGCGTTTGGCAAATTCCCAAGCCGCCAGGTAGTTCCAGCGTGCGCCGCCCGAGGTTTTGGGGTTGGGCGTGATGACCTTCACATCTGGGCGCACCAAGTCGTCCCAGTCTTTGATGTTTTTGGGGTTGCCCGCACGCACCACCAGCACGATGGTGGAGGTGTACGGCGAAGAACCCAGCGGCAGGCGTTTTTGCCAGTCCTTGGGTATCCAGCCACCGTTGTTGTGCAGGGCATCGGTGTCACCGGCCAGCGCCAGGGTGGCCACGTCGGCGTCTAGGCCATCGATGATGGACCGGGCCTGTTTGCCCGAGCCGCCGTGGCTCTGTTTGATCGTCACGTCTTGACCCGTTTTGGCCTTCCAGTGTTGGATGAAGGCTTTGTTGTATTCCACGTACAACTCCCGCGTGGGATCGTAGGAAACGTTGAGCAAAGTCAGCGGCTGTTGCGCAAAAGCGCTGAAGGCTGACCCTGCCAGGCTTGAGGCCAGCAAAAGGTTGATAAAGTCCCGGCGTGCTTGCATGAGGTGTTTCTCCGTAAAAGTTAAGAACGGAGCGGATCATGGAAGCGATGCGTAAAAACTGGAACAACTAAGTTATCAGTTATTTATAACCAAATCATCTATACGAAATTCTCAAGGACATCAACATGGCACGCACCGTCAACTGCATCAAGCTCGGCAAAGAAGCCGAAGGCCTGGACTTTGCGCCCTACCCCGGCGAACTCGGTAAGCGCATTTTTGAAGGCGTGAGCAAGGAGGCCTGGGCCGCCTGGCTCAAGCACCAGACCATGCTGCTGAACGAAAACCGCCTGAACTTGGCCGACGCGCGCGCCCGCCAGTACCTGGCGCGGCAAATGGAAAAACACTTCTTTGGCGAAGGCGCCGACGCCGCAGCAGGCTACGTACCGCCCGCCAACTGAAGGCGCCGCCCACCTTGACGAGCAAAAACCCCCGCCACGCGGTGGTGATCGGCGCTGGCCTGGCCGGTGCCGCCACCTGCGTGGCCCTGGCCCGGCGCGGCTGGCATTGCACGGTGGTGGATGCCGCTGCGGGGCCAGCGCAGGCCGCTTCGGCCTTGCCGGTGGGCATGCTCAGCCCACACGTCACTAAAGCACCCACACCGCTGTCGCGCCTGTCGGCACTGGGGGTGGCCGATACGCGCGCTGAGTTACAACGGCTGCTGGCACAAGGACACGGCTGGCAAACCTGCGAAGTGGACAACCTCGGTCACGATCCCGGTCGCTGGCCCGCCGCCTTGGTGCGGCCAGCGGCCTTGGTGCAGGCTTGGCTGGCCGAAGCACAACAGCTGGCGGGCCTGACCACACGCTGGAACACCCTGGTGGCACGCTTACAGTCCCACACCCACAACAGCCAACCCGGCTGGCAAGTGCTGGATGTCAACGGCCACACGCTGGCCCAAGCCCCGGTGGTGGTGGTGGCAGCGGCGTTGGGCAGCTTGGCGGTGTTGCAGCACAGCGCGAGCGCGCTGGACCTCAACGCCCTGCCATTGCGCCCGGTGAAAGGGCAAATGAGCCTGGGCGCGCTCAGCGGCCCAGCGCTGGCGCCCCGGCCCCAACGCAACAACGGGGTGTTCGTGCCCGCCTACGAAGACAGCGGCCTAGCACCCGACTGGCCCACGCGGGTGTGGACCATGGGCTCGACCTACCGGCGCGGCGACGCCAGCACCACGCTGTGCGACGACGACCACGAACGCAACGCGCAAAGCCTGCAAGCCCTGCACCCCGAAGCCGCACAGCGCATGCGCGAAGCCGCCGCCCAAGGGCAGCTGCTGGGCTGGGCGAATGTGCGCTGCGCCTCGCTGGACCGCCTGCCCTTGGTGGGCGCGGTGCCGAATGTGAACGCGCTGCACCAACACATGGCGCAAGCCGGTGCGCGCCGCAGCCGCATCGCCCTGCACGACACGCCGCGCTGGCCCGGTCTGTTCATGCTGGCCGCGCTGGGCTCACGCGGCCTGACACTGGCCCACGGCTGCGCGCAATGGCTGGCCGCGCACATAGACGGCGAAACGCCGCACGGCATAGAACCCGATTTGCTGCAAGCCCTGGACCCCGGGCGGTTTGCTTGGCGGCTGGCGCGCAAGCAAGCGCCAGCCCGTGGGGCCGCCACCGCAGCGGGATAAAACCGCCGACATGCCCCCAAGCCCATCGCCGCCAATGCCGCTCTATATGCTGTTTTCAGCATATATGAATGAGAAAAAAATAGTTTGGAATATATGGATGCTTCTTTACAGTCGCGCCCATGCCCGACTTTGGAAGCATGGATTTCCGAAGCAATCAATTCACACCACGACGATGTACCAGTATTCCGACTTTGACCGCCAGTTTGTGCAGCTGCGAGCGTCCCAGTTCCGTGACCAGCTTGAGCGCTGGCAGGCCGGCACGCTGCGCGAAGACGAGTTCAAGCCGCTGCGGCTGCAAAACGGCTGGTATGTGCAGCGCTTCGCACCCATGCTGCGCGTGGCCGTGCCTTACGGCGAGCTCTCCAGCCCCCAGCTGCGCGTGTTGGCCAAGATCGCACGCGACTACGACCACAAGGAAGAACACGACACGTCCAAAGCCCAGGCCGGGCTGGCCGAAGTGCCGACCCTGCCCGACCGCTGCGGCCACTTCACCACCCGCCAAAACGTGCAGTACAACTGGATTCCGCTGGCCCGATCGGCCGACGTGATGGACCTGTTGGCCAGCGTGAACATGCACGGCATCCAGACCAGCGGCAACTGCATCCGCAACATCACCACCGACGCGCTGGCCGGCATTGCGGTGGACGAGGTGGCCGACCCCCGCCCGTTTGCCGAAATCATGCGCCAGTGGAGCACGCTGCACCCGGAATTTGCCTTCCTGCCGCGCAAGTTCAAGATCGCCATCACCGGCGCCCGCGAAGACCGCGCCGCCACGCCCTGGCATGACGTGGGCCTGCGCCTGCTGCGCAACGTGGATGGTGAGCTGGGCTTTCAGGTGCGCGTGGGTGGCGGCATGGGCCGCACGCCGATCATTGGTGCGGTGATCCGCGAGTTTTTGCCGTGGAACCAGATTCTCAACTACCTTGAAGCCGTGGTGCGCGCCTACAACCGCTTCGGGCGCCGTGACAACATCTACAAGGCCCGCATCAAGATCCTGGTGAAGGCCGAAGGCCAGGCCTTTACCGACCAGGTGGAAGCCGAATACCGCGACATTCTGGACCAGGACGGCGCACCGCACACCATCACCCAGGCCGAACTCGACCGCGTGAGCGCGTTTTTTGTGGCGCCCCAGCTCAACTGCGACCGCAAGAGCGCCGACGCCAAAATCGCGCACATCTTGAAGGCTGCGGCCGAGGACGATGTGGAGTTCAGCCGCTGGCTGACGCAAAACGTGAAGCCGCACCAGAACCCCGATTTGCGCGCCGTGACGCTGTCGTTCAAGCGCATCGGCGCGGCCCCCGGCGACGCCACCGCGGAGCAGCTGGAGCGCGCTGCCGACCTGGCCGACCGCTTCTCCGCTGGCGAAGCCCGCGTGACGCACGAACAAAACCTGCTGCTGCCCTGGGTGCGCTGCGACCAGCTGCCCGAGCTGTGGCGCGATGCCCGCCGCCTGGGCCTGGCCAAGCCCAACATTGGCCTGCTGAGCGACATGATTGCCTGCCCCGGCGGTGACTTCTGCGACCTGGCCAACGCCCGCTCGCTGCCCATCGCGCAAACGCTGCTGAACCGCTACAAAGACCTGGACGAGCTGCACGACCTGGGCGAGATCGACCTGCACATCAGCGGCTGCATCAACAGCTGCGGCCACCAC
>JAUXXN010000092.1 GCA_030684755.1 Hydrogenophaga sp. | reverse complement strand
GTGGCGATGACCGCAAACGCGCTGATGGACGAGATCAGGATGGTGCGCTTGCGCTGTGCCGACGTGAAGCCCTGCGTGTAGTGGATGAAAAACGGGACGATGGCCAGCGGGTTGACGATGGCCAGCAGGGTGATGAGGGGCTTGAGATCCATGCTGCGGATTGTGGCGCAGGAATCGCGCAGCCATGCTGAATCAAAGGATTTCAAGTTGCATTCATGCGCCGGCTGACACGTTGGGCAGCCTTCTGCGGAACATGCCATAGCCCTCCATGTGCAGCACCTTGTCGCCGTGCTGGTTGAACATTTCCCAAACCGTGCGCACCAGGCCCACGTCGGGCCGTTTGCTCATGGCACGCTTTTCGGTGATGGTGTGTTGCAGACGCAGCACGTCGCCGGGGTAAACCGGTTTGGTCCATTTCAGGCTCTCCAGGCCGGGGGAGCCCAGGCTCGACGTTTCACACAAAAAGTTCGTCACCATCAGCCGCATGGCCATCGCGCAGGTGTGCCAGCCGCTGGCGCTCAGGCCGCCAAACACGGAAGCTTGGCCGCCTTCTTCGCTCAGGTGAAACGGTTGCGGGTCGAACTGGCTGGCAAACGCGATGATCTGTTCCTTGGTGGGCGATACGCTGCCCAGGTCGCGGACTTGTCCGATCTCCAAGTCTTCCCACCAGATCTTGATGTGTGGGCTTTGTTCGGGGGTGGTGGCGGTCATGGGGTTCTTTCTGAATCAGCGGCCACCGGACACATCCAGCAGGCTCATGGTGGTGTAACTGGCGGCGGGCGACAGCAGCCAGACAATGGCCTGAGCCACCTCGTCGGCCGTGCCGCCGCGCTGCATGGGCACGAGGTGTTTCAGGTCTTGCACCCGGTTGGGCAAGCCGCCCGAGGCGTGGATGTCGGTCTCAATCAGGCCCGGGCGCACCGCGTTCACGCGAATGCCTTCACCCGCCACTTCCTTGGCCAGCCCGATGGTGAATGCGTCCACGGCACCCTTGGCTGCCGCGTAGTCCACATACTGGCCCGGCGAACCCAGGCGCGATGCGGCGCTGGACACGTTGACGATGGCGCCTCCGCTGCCGCCGTGCCGGGTGCTCATGCGCCGCACCGCTTCGCGGGCGCACAACATGCTGCCTAGCACGTTGATGTCAAACATGCGGCGCCAGCGGGCCATGTCCATCTCGTCCACGCGCGCGCTCACGTCCACCACGCCGGCGTTGTTCACCAGGCCGCTCAGCGGGCCGAGCTTGGCGTCCACACGGGCAAACATGGCCAACACCTGGGCCTCGTTGGCCACATCGGCCTGCACCGCCATGGCTGTGCCGCCACCAGCGCGGATGCGGCGCACCACCTCGTCGGCCGCCAGCGAGTTGGCGGTGTAGTTCACCGCCACCGACCAGCCTTGCTGCGCGGCCAGCAAAGCGGTGGCGGCACCGATGCCTCGGCTGGCACCTGTGATCAAAAGCACGGGGTTCATCACCGGTCTCCTGCAAAAAATGGTGGCATCGCTTACAACACGGGCTCACCGAACCACACAAACCCAGCCATTACAACAGCGCCAGGAGACACCCATGCGTCGCACACTCGACTATTACTTTGCACCCCAGAGCCCCTGGGTGTACTTGGGCCACGCCCGGCTCACCGAACTGCTGCATCGAACGAACACCGAGGTGCGCGTGCGCCCGGTCGACTTTGGCCACATTTTTTCGGTGTCGGGCGGTCTGCCCTTGCCGCAGCGTGCCCCGCAGCGCCAGGCCTACCGGCTGGTGGAGCTGCGCCGTTTCAGCGAAGCGTTGGGCGTGCCCTTGAACCCGCAGCCGCGCCACTTTCCTTTGCCCGGCGACCCTGCCGCCCTGCTCATCACGGAGGTGGCCACGCAAGACGGCGCAGCCTCGGCCATGCGGCTCACAGGTGCCATCGGCCAGGCCATCTGGGCCCAGGAGCGCAACATGGCCGACGCCGCCGAGCTGGTCGCTGTGCTGGCCGAATGCGGGCTCGATGCCCAGCGGATTGCGCAGGCCCAGGACGCCGACAACCGGGTGCTGTATGCACAGCACACCCGTGAGGCGGTTGACGCGGGGGTGTTTGGTGCGCCAAGCTACGTCGTGGACGGCGAGATTTTCTGGGGTCAAGACCGGCTTGATTTCGTCGAGCGCCGCTTGAACGCTTGAATTCTTACGTCCAGTTCAAACCACAACACAGGAGCATTGCATGGGCCAGTTCGTTGAACTCAATTCCGCCGACGGTTTCACCTTTCCCGCCTACGTGGCGCAACCCACTGGCACGCCCAAGGGCGGCTTGGTGGTGTTGCAGGAAATTTTTGGCGTCAACTCGCACATCCGTTCGGTAGCCGACGGCTATGCTGCAGACGGCTATTTCGTGGTGGCACCGTCCACCTTTCACCGGGTTGAGGCGGGTGTGGAACTGGGCTACACCGAGGCCGACATGGGCGCCGGTTTCGCGCTGAAAACAGCGGTAGAAGCCCTGCCCGAGCCCGGCGTCATGCCCGACATTCAGGCCGCGATTGACCACGCGGCGCAGGCCGGCAAGGTGGGCATCCTGGGGTATTGCTGGGGTGGCTTGCTCACTTGGCGTTCGGCTTGTGCGCTAAACGGCTTGTCCGCTGCGGTGCCTTACTACGGCGGCGGCATGACCGGCGAGGCCGATGCCGCCCGCCAGCCGCAGGTGCCTGTGCTGGCCCATTTTGGCGACCAGGACCACTGGATTCCGCTGGACACGGTGGAAGCTTTCAAAACGGCCCAGCCCGGCGTGGCGGTGAACGTGTATGCCGCCAACCACGGATTCAACTGCGACCAGCGCGGCTCGTACAACCAAGCCGCAGCCGAGCTGGCGCGCGAACGCACGCTGGCTTTTCTGGCCCAGCACCTGGGCTGACGCTGTGACCCGCTGGCGATTTGCGTTGGCCGCAGTCGGGCTCTGGTTCGGCGCTCAAGCGTTGGCTCAAAGCCCGCCACCGCCCTACGCCGGTCCGTTGTTTGACGCTCACCTGCACTACAACGACGAAGCCTGCGTGCACGACGCTCCCGTGCCGGGTTGCCCGCACCCGCTGGCCGATGTGCTCGCGCGCATGCAGGCCAGTGGCGTGCGCGGCGTGCTGGCCAATTCCCGGCCCAATGACGGCACCAAAGCCTTGGCCACCGCGCGGGAGCAGACCGCTGCGGCGGGTGTGACCGTGGTTCCGTTTGTGCGCCTGTACCGCAACCGGGCCGATTACAACAACTGGTTTCGCGACGACACCATCGCGGACATGGTGCAGACCGAGCTGGCCAAAGGCACGCCCGCAGGCCCTTACCGTGGCCTGGGGGAATTCCACCTGTACGACAGCACCAACGCCAGCGGCCCGGTGGCCCAAAAGCTCATGGCGCTGGCCGAAGAAAAAGGCCTCGCCATCCTGGCCCACGTGGACGACGTGGCGATCGACCTGTTGATGGCGAACACGCCGTCCAAGGGCCAGAACATGCGTTTGATCTGGGCCCACACCGGCATCGGCGGCACCCCGGCTGCGCGGGTGGACGCGCTCATGGCCCGCTACCCGCTGCTGATGGGTGAGCTGTCTTACCGCCCCGGTCTAACTTGCGAGGGCGGGCAGTTATGCCCCGAGTGGCGCACCCTCATGATCAAGTACCCCGACCGTTTCATGATCGGTTCCGACACCTGGGTCAACCAGCGCTGGCTGTATTACGGCGATTTGATGCAGGCCTACCGCACCTGGCTCGGGGGCTTGCCGCCCGCTGTGGCGCAGCGCATTGCCTGGGACAATGGGGCGCGCCTGTTTGGCGTGTCTACGCCGAAGAACTGAACATGATCCAACTGCATTACTTTCCCAGCACCGCCAGCATGGTGCCGCACATCCTGTTGGAAGAGCTGGGCGTGCCCTATGAGCGTGCGCTGGTGGACCGCACCCACGACGCGCAAAAAACCACGGCGTACCTGAAGCTCAATCCGAACGGATTGATCCCGGTGCTGACCGACGGTGAGCTGGTGCTGTACGAAACCGCCGCCATCGCCTTGCACCTGTGCGACACGCACCCGGCCAGCGGTCTCGCGCCCGCACTGGGCACGCACGGACGCGCCCATTTTTACAAATGGTTGATGTGGCTGACCAACACGCTGCAGAGCACGCTGATGGTGTACTTCTACCCCGAGCGCTGGGTGAATGCCGGCAACACAGCGGGTGCGGCCGAGGTTAGGCACCACGCTGAAATCCGCGTCAACAACCTGCTGAAACAGCTGGATGCCGAATTTGTGCGCCACGGCGGCCCTTGGTTCATGGGCGATGACTACACCGCGCTCGACGCCTATGTGTTCACCTTGTGCCGCTGGACACGCGGTTTTACCAGCTCGCCTGCTCGCGAAAAACGGCATTTAGGGCCTTACCTGCAGCGCATGCTGGAGCGACCAGCGGTGCAGCGTGTACTGTCTCTTGAGGGTTTGAGCGCCCCGTTTGTGTAAGACACAGGCGCCTGCGCACGCTACCTGCTGGGGTGCGCGATGTAGCGCTTGCGCCAGAACAACACACTGAGCACCACCGCTGTCAGGCCCATGGAGCCCATGGCCCACCAAAAACCGGTGCTGTCGTGCAGCAGCGGTATGAACTCAAAGTTCATGCCGAAAATGCCCGCAATCAGGTTCAGCGGCAAAAAGATGGCCGTCAGCGCCGTCAGGGTGCGCATGGTGTCGTTGGCGCGGTTGCTCTGCGCCGAAAAGTGCATTTGCACCGCTGTTTCTGCGTTTTGCTCTAGCCGCCGCACATGGTGCACCACGCGCTCGATGTGTTCCAGCACGTCGCGGCTGCGCACCTTGAGCAGCTCCAAGCCCCGGTGTCCGCCGAAGTGGTCGCCGCTGTTGGAGCTGCTGTCCCAACCTTCCAGCGTCTCAATCCAGTCTTGGATGGCGGAGCGTTGGTCCTCGCATATTTCGTCGAGCTGGTGCAACGAAATGCGCGCGTCCAGCAACGAGTTCCAGTTGTTGAAGCGCGTTTTGGGGTGCAGCAGCTCGGCCTGCCAGTGGTCCAGCTGGCGCGTGAGCTCGCGCCGAAGCTCTAGGTAGCCGTCCACCATCTGGTTGACGATGCGCAGCATCAGGTCGGCGGGGCCGGTGGGCAGGTTGATGCCTGCGGCGCGCGCTGCGAGCGTGTTGGTAGACAGCAGGCGCGTGGCGTATTGGTCAAGCACCGTGCAACCGGCAGGGTGGATGGTGAGCAGCACATGGTCAAACACGGCGAAGCCCACCGGGCTGGTGTCGATGCGGCGCAGCACCGGCGGGCCGCCGCGTTTGAGGGGCTGTGTGAGCACCTGGCCTGGGCGGGTCAGGTCGGTTTCGCTGTGGCCTGCGGCCAAGCGGCGAAACACCAGTACATCGTATTGCGAGGTGTAGTCGAAGTGCGAGGGCAGGTGGTTGTTCAGCAGGTCGGACACATGCAAATCCACCAGCTGCAGCCCAGTGAGCATGTGCAACGTGGCTTGCAGCGGAATTTGTTCCAGTTCAAATTCGCGCCGCCCGCAGGCAATCCAGACAAAACCCGTGTCGGCCGCCTGGGTGGGCAGCGTGTCGGTTTCGCGCACCGAGCCCGGCAAGATGTGAAAGACGCGCATGCTGCAACAGTGCTGGAGTTTTAGCCGCGCAGCAGACGGGCGGCGTCGCGGGCAAAGTAGGTCAGCACGCCGTCGGCACCGGCGCGCTTGAAGGCCA
>JAUXXN010000080.1 GCA_030684755.1 Hydrogenophaga sp. | reverse complement strand
CAGTTGGCAGGCGTCCCATGGGGCCGGTGCGCTGTCGGCCACCTTGCACCAAGTCAAACCTTTGCTGCCCGAGTCTGTTGCACAGTACTTGCCCTGAAGCGTGCGTGAGCACCCTGGGGTTTTCGTCAGAATTTTTCGTTTCTCGTCAAGGATCAAACATGTGTGGAATCGTGGGCGTGGTCAGCCAGGCACCCGTCAATCAACTGATATATGACGCACTGCTGCTGTTGCAGCACCGGGGCCAAGACGCTGCGGGCATCGTCACCCAGCAAGGGCGCAAATTTTTCATGCACAAGGCCAAGGGCATGGTGCGCGACGTGTTCCGCACCCGCAACATGCGCGCATTGCCCGGCAACTGCGGCCTGGGCCAGGTGCGTTACCCCACGGCGGGCAATGCCTACAGCGAAGAAGAGGCTCAGCCTTTTTACGTGAACGCTCCGTTTGGCCTGGTGTTGGTGCACAACGGCAACCTGACCAACGCCCAAGCGCTGAAGAAGGAGCTGTTTCAGACCGACCACCGGCATATCAACACCGACAGCGATTCCGAGGTGTTGCTCAATGTGCTGGCCCACGAGCTGGAAAAAGTCACCCGGGGCGTGATCCTGAAACCTGCCGATGTGTTTGCTGCCGTGCGCGGCGTGCACCAGCGTGTGCGAGGCTCTTACGCGGTGGTGGCTTTGATCGCCGGACACGGCATGGTGGCGTTTCGCGACCCGTTCGGCATTCGTCCATTGTGTGTGGGCCACAGCGACGCGGGCGTGATGGTGGCCAGCGAGTCGGTCACGCTGGAGGGCAACGGCTTTGAGTTGGACCGCGATGTCATGCCGGGCGAGGCGCTGTTTGTGGATATGGACGGCAACATGCAGTTTGAACAGTGCGCCGAAAAAACCAGCCACAACCCCTGCGTATTTGAGTACGTGTATCTGGCCCGACCCGACTCGGTACTGGATGGTATTTCGGTGTACCAGGCGCGTTTGAATATGGGCATCACGCTGGCCAAGCGCGTGGTCTCTACCGTGCCACCCAACGAAATTGATGTGGTTATTCCCATCCCCGAATCCTCACGCCCCAGCGCCATGGAGCTTGCCCAGTTGCTGGGCCTGCCTTACCGTGAGGGTTTTGTGAAAAACCGCTACGTGGGTCGCACCTTCATCATGCCCGGGCAGGGTGCGCGCAAAAAGTCGGTGCGTCAGAAGCTCAACGTCATAGCCAGTGAATTTAAAGGCCGCAACGTGCTGCTGGTGGACGATTCCATCGTGCGCGGCACCACCAGCCGCGAGATTGTGCAAATGGCGCGCGATGCCGGTGCCCGCAAGGTGTATCTGGCCAGCGCTGCGCCACCGGTGCGCTACCCCAACGTCTACGGCATCGACATGCCCACCTCCGCCGAACTGGTGGCCCACAACCGCACAGTCGATGAAATCCGCATCAGCATTGGCTGCGACGCCCTGATTTACCAGGATGTGGACGCCATGAAACAGACCATTACCTCGCTCAACCCCAAGTTGGCCGGGTTGGACGCGTCGTGTTTTGACGGTGTGTATGTGACGGGCGACATTACCCTAGAAGGTATTGCACGCATGAACGCCGGACGCGACCAGAGCGAAGAGGGCGAAGAAGACAGTTCGCGCTTGGCTTTGCCCAACGCACAAGCCGCTTGATGCGCTCCAGCTATTTCTGAAAACAACGTGACCATGAACACAGAGAATGCGGCGCCTGCCGATGCATTTGAAGGCCTGCACCGCGACACGCTGGCCGTGCGCACTGCGGTGGATCGAAGCCAGTACGGCGAAAACTCTGAGGCGCTGTACCTGACCAGCGGCTACGTGCAGCCCAGCGCCGAAGCCGCTGCCCGGCGCTTTGCGGGCGACGAAGAAGGCTTTACCTATGGCCGTTACGGCAACCCCACGGTGGCCAGTTTTGAGCAACGGCTGGCTGCGCTGGAGGGCGCAGAGGCCTGCATGTCCACAGCTTCGGGCATGTCGGCCATTTTGTTGATGTGCATGGGTTTGCTCAAAGCGGGCGATCATGTCATCTGCTCGCATTCCATGTTCGGCTCCACCATCAAACTCATCGGCACCGACTTGGCCAAGTTCGGCGTGCAGTCCAGCTTTGTGTCGCAAACCGACGTGAACGCTTGGCAAGCCGCCGTCAAATCCAGCACCAAACTGTTATTTGCCGAAACCCCGACCAACCCACTCACCGACGTGTGCGACATCCGCGCGCTGGCCGACATCGCCCACAACGCGGGCGCCCTGCTGTGCGTGGACAACTGCTTTGCCACGCCCGCCTTGCAGCGCCCCATGGCCTTGGGCGCCGACATCGTGATGCATTCCGGCACGAAATACCTGGATGGCCAGGGCCGTGTTATGGCCGGGGCTTTGTGCGCCAGCCAAGAATTGGTGACCAAGAGCTTTCTGCCCATTATGAAAAGTGCGGGCATGACGCTGGCACCGTTCAACGCCTGGGTGGTTTTGAAAGGTCTGGAAACGCTGGACATACGCATGCAAGCCCAGTCGGCTCGGGCGCTGGTCCTAGCGCAGTGGTTGCATGCACATCCTGCGGTTTCGCGGGTGCACTACCCTGGCCTGACCAGTCACCCACAGCACGAACTGGCCATGGCGCAACAATCCGGTTGCGGCGGTGCCGTGTTGTCGTTTGAAGTGAAAGCCGCAGACGCCGACCAAGGCCGTCAGCGTGCTTTTGCTGTGCTCGATGCGATGCAGATGCTGTCGCTCTCGACCAACCTGGGCGACACCAAAACGCTGGTGGCGCACCCGGCCAGCACCTCACACGGTCGCCTGACCGAAGCGCAGCGCCAGCTCGCGGGCGTGAACCAAGGCCTGATCCGCGTGGCGGTGGGCTTGGAGCACATCGCCGACATCCAGGCAGATTTGGATAGAGGGCTTTCCCGTTTTTGATACCCGCGTCTGCGCCCGACTGTGGCGCTGCAACCGAACCGATTTATGACCGCACCCATCCGCACCCGCTTCGCCCCATCGCCCACCGGCTTCATTCATCTGGGCAACATCCGTTCGGCCCTGTACCCATGGGCGTTCGCCCGTGCCAACGGTGGCACGTTCATCTTGCGCATCGAAGATACCGACCTAGAGCGCTCGTCCCAGGCCGCTGTGGACGTGATTATTGAGGGCATGCAGTGGCTGGGTCTGGACCACGACGAGGGCCCGTTCTACCAAATGCAGCGCATGGACCGCTACAAGGTGGTGCTGGCCGATATGTTGGCAGCCGGGCATGTGTACCCCTGTTATATGAGCATGGAAGCGTTGGACGCACTGCGCGAGCGCCAAATGGCAGCCAAAGAAAAGCCCCGTTACGACGGCACTTGGCGCCCTGAACCCGGCAAGGTGTTGCCGCCTGTGCCCGAAGGTGTCAAGCCGGTGCTGCGCTTTAAAAACCCGCAGGGCGGCGTGGTGGCGTGGGAAGACAAGGTCAAAGGCTTGATTGAAATTCGCAACGACGAGCTGGATGACTTGGTGATTGCCCGACCCGACGGCACGCCCACCTACAACTTCTGCGTGGTGGTGGACGACATCGACATGGCCATCACCCATGTGGTTCGCGGTGACGACCATGTGAACAACACACCACGCCAGATCAACATTTTCAAAGCACTCGGCAAAGAGCCACCGGTCTACGCCCACCTGCCCACCGTGCTCAACGAGCTGGGCGAGAAGATGAGCAAGCGCAACGGTGCCAAGCCCGTCACGCAGTACCGCGACGAAGGTTACCTGCCCGATGCCATGGTGAACTACCTTGCTCGCCTAGGCTGGAGCCACGGCGACGACGAAATTTTCAGCCGTACGCAGTTCCTAGAATGGTTCAACCTGGACCACTTGGGCCGCAGCGCCGCTCAGTTTGATGAGGCCAAGCTGCGCTGGGTCAATGCCCAGCACCTCAAAGCCATGGACGATGCTGTCTTGGCCCCTTTGGTGGCCGCGCAGCTAGAGAAACGCGGCATCGCCGTGGACGAGCGCCTGCCCCGCATTTGCGCGCTGTTCAAAGACCGCTGTGACACCACTGTGGCGCTGACCAATTGGGCAACGGCTTTTTACGCCGACATCACGCCGAACCCCGCCGAGTTGGCCCAGCACGTGACCGATGCCGTGCGCCCCGCTGTGCTGGCGCTGGCGGACAAGCTGGCCTGTTGTGTGTGGGAGCGCCCAGCGATTGCAGCCGCCATCAAAGAGGTGTTGACCGCTCATGGCTTGAAAATGCCCCAGCTTGCCATGCCGGTGCGCGTGTTGGTGATGGGCACGGCCCAGACACCAGCACTGGACGCCGTGCTCGAACTGCAAAAAATGCAAACAATTTTGGAAAGATTGCAAAAAGTCTAAAATTTGTCCTATAATTTGAGGCTTGCTGAGATGCAACAAGCAGTCAAAAACTGCAAATCGCAAAACAGCAAACCCTGTGGGGGTATAGCTCAGCTGGGAGAGCGCTTGCATGGCATGCAAGAGGTCAGCGGTTCGATCCCGCTTACCTCCACCAAAATTTGGTTCTGTAAAGTAAATCCGGTAAATACCGATGCTAT
>JAUXXN010000078.1 GCA_030684755.1 Hydrogenophaga sp. | reverse complement strand
CAGGGCTTGCGCAGACCCGTCAGGGCTAAGCGCGAAGTCGCAGACCGTACGAACGTACGACGGCACGCTTCGGGCAAGCGATCAGTTTTGGCGCCAAGGCAGGCCATGGAAACGCCAGCCACCCTGCCTGCCGCGCTGGGCGCTGGCGTCGGGATCGCCCTCAAAGCCTTCCAAAATGTTGTAAGCCTGCAAGCCCAGTTCGGTGGCGCGTTTGGCGGCGGCGATCGATCGCACGCCGCTGCGGCACAGCAACACCAGTTGCAGGCCGTCACCAGCGGCTTGGCGCACCGCGTCGTCAAACTGTGGGTTCAGGGCCATGCCCGGCCACTGCTTCCAAGCCACCGGCACGGCGCCGGGCACAAAGCCGACCCACTCGCGTTCGGCGTCGGTGCGCACATCCACCAACACCGCCTGGCCCGACTGCACCCACTGCCAAGCCAGCTGCGGCGACACATCGCCCGCATACGTTCCGGCGTGGGCACCCGCCGCTGGGCGCGGCTGCATCAGCAGGGCACCGTCGGCGTCGTGCCGAATGCCCGACGTGAGGTTGGCGGGCACGGCCTCGTCCATGCGGCGCGGCTTGGGCAGACCCAAACCGTCCATGATGGCCACAAACTCGGCCTCGGTTTTTCCCGCCACGCGCGCATTGCTGGCTTTTTCTTGGCCAATGCTGGAATGGGTGCGGCCTTGGTAGTCGTGGCCGGGCCACACGGTGGTGGCGTCGGGCAGGGCAAACAGCACCGCCGTGATGCTGCGGTTGAGCGCCTGGGCTCTGCTCGTCTGTAAGTCGGTGCGGCCTCAGCCGTTGATGAGCAAGGTGTCGCCGGTGAACACATGGCCGCCTTCGGGCGTTTGCCACACAAAACTCATGCTGCCTGCGGTGTGACCGGGCGTGTGCAGCGCACGCAGGGTTTGACCACCAAAGCGCAAGGTGTCGCCGTGCTGCAACTGCACACCCGCCGTGCCGATGCCGCAACCCATGGGGGCTGCCGTTTTGGCTCCCGCCAACTCGGCGAGCTTGCCCGCGCTGGTGATGTGGTCGGCGTGGGCATGGGTTTCCAGCGTCCAAGCCAGTTTGAGCCCGTATTCGCGCAGCGTGGCCAGGTCGCGCTCCAGCTGCTCGTCCACCGGGTCGATGATGAGCGCGTCGCGTGTGGTCGGGTCAAACAACACGTAGGTGTAGGTGCTGGAAGCGGGGTCGAAGCGTTGAATCGGGTTCATGGCGGATCCTTGGAAGATTCAGGAAAAGCGGGCCAACATATCGGCCACATCATCGGGCGGCACGTCGCCTTGCGCAATGACACAGCCCACCATGGTGAAAAAAGTTTTGTCCAGCGCCTTGCGCGCTGCGGCGAGCTGCTGGGCCACTTTCTCACAATCGGCATCGGTTTCAATGAGCTTCTGTATGCCGCGCAACTGCCCCTCGACCCGCCTGAGGCGCAGCACCAAAGCACGTTTGCGTTCTGGATCGTGGACAGTGGTCATGAAGGTTCCTGGTTGCGGGGTTGGGCACGCGCTGTGCTGTACGGGATGGGTACGAAGCAAAACGCATACCCCATCAAGTATTTTAATGCGATGGTCTTTATCCGATACCCAGCACAGCGGGTCGGTATTGTGCAGAACCAGCCCACCCCCAAAACCTCCAACAGCCCCCCATTTTGGTCAAACCGGGTTACCATTAACGTTTACGTAAACGTCAACATAAAACCAACCCAAAACGGTTTGCTTCGTCCGACCTTTTCGCACCCACACAGCCTGCTTCAACGGCCAGCGGGTGAGCCAACACACCCCTACCCAACGCATTCCCACCCCAAAAAGAGAGAGACACACCATGAGCAACCTGTCCGCCGAATACCAAGCCCTGGCCAACTACCGCCCCACGAACAAGGTGCGCTTTGTCACAGCCGCCAGCCTGTTTGACGGGCACGATGCCGCCATCAACATCATGCGGCGCATTTTGCAAGGCATGGGCGCCGAGGTGATCCACTTGGGCCACAACCGCTCGGTGGACGAGGTGGTGACTGCGGCGCTGCAAGAAGACGCGCAGGGCATTGCCATCAGCTCGTACCAAGGCGGCCATGTGGAGTATTTCAAGTACATGGTGGACCTGCTCAAGAGCCGGGGTGGCGAGCACATCCAAGTGTTTGGTGGCGGTGGTGGCGTGATCGTGCCCGACGAAATCCGCGAGCTGCAAGCCTACGGCGTGGCCCGCATCTACAGCCCCGAAGACGGCCAGAAAATGGGCCTCGCCGGGATGATTGGTGAAATGGTGATGCGCTGCGACAAGGACATCAGCCTCTTGGCACCCACCAACGCCAGCGCCATTGAAGGCCAGACCGAAATGCACTGGCGCGCTTTGGCGCAGCTCATCACCGCCTTGGAGAACGACAAGGCCGACGCGGCCTTGGTGCAGCACATCCGCACCGAAGCAGCGACCAAAAAAGTGCCCGTGCTCGGCATCACCGGCACCGGCGGCGCGGGCAAATCCAGCCTGACCGACGAACTCATTCGGCGCCTGCGGCTGGATCAAGACGACGCGCTGCGCGTGGCGGTCATCAGCATCGACCCGTCGCGGCGCAAAAGCGGCGGCGCCCTGCTGGGCGACCGCATCCGCATGAACGCCATTGCACCCTGGCAGAAAGGCCAACGTGTGTTCATGCGCAGCCTGGCCACACGCGACTTTGGCAGCGAAATCAGCGCCGCCCTGCCCGATGTGATCGCCGCCTGCAAGGTGTCGGGTTTTGACGTGATCGTGGTTGAAACCTCGGGCATTGGTCAGGGCGACGCGGCCATCGTGCCGCATGTGGACGTGCCCATGTACGTGATGACGCCCGAGTTTGGCGCGGCCAGCCAGCTGGAAAAAATCGACATGCTCGACTTTGCCGAGTTCGTCGCCATCAACAAATTTGACCGCAAAGGCGCCAGCGACGCGCTGCGCGACGTGGCCAAGCAGGTGCAGCGCAACAAGGAAGCCTGGACCACGCCCACCGAACAGATGCCGGTGTTCGGCACCATGGCTGCACGCTTCAACGACGACGGCGTGACCGCGCTCTACCAAGCCCTGAAAACCCGCCTCGGCGCGCTGGGCCTGCCGCTCACCGAGGGCCGCTTGCCGGTCGTGGCCGTGCGCCACAGCACCAACCAGACGCCCATCGTGCCAGCGGCCCGCACGCGCTACTTGGCCGAAATTTCCGACACGGTGCGCGGCTACAAAAAGCGCGCCCGCGAACAGGCCCGCCTGGCCCGCGAAATTCAACAGCTCAACGCCAGCGCACACATGTTGCGGGCTGAAAAACCCACCCGCGCCAAAGCCGCCGAAGCGGTGATTGACCTGGCGCAGCAACGCGAACTGGACCAGGACCCGGCCGCCCGCAAGCTGCTGACGCAGTGGCCCGACATGCAAAAGGCCTACGCGGGCGACGAGTACGTGGTGAAAATCCGCGACAAAGAAATCCGCACCGCGCTCACCACCAAATCGCTCAGCGGCACCACCATCCGCAAAGTGGCCCTACCCACCTATGAAGACCACGGCGAAATCTTGAAGTGGCTGATGCTGGACAACGTGCCCGGCAGCTTCCCCTACACCGCCGGCACCTTCGCGTTCAAGCGCGAAGGCGAAGACCCCACCCGCATGTTTGCCGGTGAAGGAGACCCGTTCCGCACCAACCGCCGCTTCAAGCTGCTGAGCGCAGGCACGCCCGCCAAGCGCCTAAGCACCGCGTTCGACTCGGTCACGCTCTACGGCAACGACCCCGACCCGCGCCCGGACATTTACGGCAAAGTGGGCATCTCGGGCGTGAGCATTGCTACGCTGGACGACATGAAGGTGCTCTACGGCGGCTTTGACCTCTGCCACCCGGCCACCTCGGTGTCCATGACCATCAACGGCCCAGCGCCCAGCATCTTGGCGATGTTCATGAACACCGCTATCGATCAAAACCTGGAGAAGTTCAAGGCCGACAATGGCCGTGAGCCCACCGACACCGAAGCGCAAAAAATCCGCGAATGGGTGCTGGCCAACGTGCGTGGCACGGTGCAGGCCGACATCTTGAAAGAAGACCAAGGCCAAAACACCTGCATCTTCAGCACCGAGTTCAGCTTGAAGGTGATGGGCGACATTGCCGAGTGGTTTGTGCACCACGACGTGCGCAACTTCTACAGCGTGTCCATCAGCGGCTACCACATCGCCGAAGCCGGTGCCAACCCCATCAGCCAGCTCGCTTTCACGTTGTCCAACGGCTTCACGTTTGTGGAGGCGTATCTTGCTCGCGGCATGCACATTGACGACTTCGCGCCCAACCTGTCGTTCTTCTTCAGCAACGGCATGGACCCGGAATACACCGTGCTGGGCCGCGTGGCACGGCGCATCTGGGCGGTGGCCATGCGCGACCGGTATGGGGCCAACGAGCGCAGCCAGAAACTGAAGTACCACGTGCAAACCAGCGGGCGCAGCCTGCATGCGCAAGAGATCCAGTTCAACGACATCCGCACCACGCTGCAGGCGCTGATTGCCATTTACGACAACTGCAACAGCCTGCACACCAACGCCTTCGACGAAGCCATCACCACACCCACCGAAGAGTCGGTGCGCCGCGCCATGGCGATTCAACTCATCATCAACCGCGAATGGGGATTGGCGAAAAACGAAAACCCCAACCAAGGCGCGTTCATCATCGACGACCTGACCGAGCTGGTGGAAGAAGCGGTGCTGGCCGAGTTCGAGAAAATCGCCGAGCGCGGCGGTGTGCTGGGCGCGATGGAAACCGGTTACCAACGTGGCAAGATTCAAGACGAATCCATGCACTACGAAATGCTCAAACACACGGGCGAGTACCCGATCGTGGGCGTGAACACCTTCCGCAACCCGCACGGCGACGCGGTCATGGACAAGCTGGAATTGGCCCGCTCCACCGAAGAAGAAAAGCAAAGCCAACTGCAACGCTTGGCCGACTTCCACACCCGCCACGCTGCCGAGGCCCCGGTGCAGCTCGCCCGTTTGCAACAAGCGGTGATTGAAAACAAAAACGTGTTTGAGGTGCTGATGGACGCGGTGCGCTGCTGCTCGCTGGGGCAAATCACCAACGCGCTGTTTGAGGTGGGCGGGCAGTACCGGCGGAATATGTAAGCCGGTAAGCCTGCATGCTGGAAGCGCACCAGCACAACCCTTTGGGCGAAACCATGGGAAATTCAGGCTTGGGTTGGGCGGTCGCACGCTGAGGAGGCTGCTAGACTGAAACAAATTCTTACGCTTGGCTAGCCGCCCCATTCACGCCCAGCACGCATGCAGCCCAACCCCGACCCTTCTTCCCATGACGGGCCAGCGCCACAAACGCTGGTTAGTGGGCCCTCAGCCTCCGTTGCTCCGGACCCGGAGCAAACATGGCTGCGGGCGCTGTCGGTGATCGCCATTGGGCTGTTTTTTCTCTTGGCCATTGGTCTGCTGATGACTCAGCGTGAAGCGGCTCTGGACATGGCCAAGGCGCAGGCGAAGCGCGAGGTCAAACGCCTCGCGGCTGAGCTGGAAGAAACACTGCGGGTGGCAAAGGCCAGCATGGACTTGGTGCTCCAGTTGCCCGAACTGGCCCACGTTGAGCTGCTGGAAGGTCACACACCACTGGTCAGGTCTTTGAATCTGCCCTTCACCCTACGCCAAAGCCCACCAGCAACGCCCGAGCAACCCACCGGCCAATGGCTACCTGGGCTGGCACGGGAAGAGGCCGGGCAATGGGTGATCCCGCTGGCCTGGAGGTACCCACCCGAGCAAGGTGGCAAAATTTACGAAGTGCTGCTGGACCGCCAGGCCCTGCTGAACCAGTTTGCGTCTGAAGGCATGCCCTCTGGTGGCAGCATGAGCCTGTTTCGGGTTGAAGACGACGGGGCAACCACCATTTTGGCGCGGTACCCGGTGGTCGAGCGGGATCAGGGGCGCACCGTGCGCGGTCATGTGAGCACCGCTCTGCAGAAAGCGCCCAGTGGGGTCATGCAGGTGGTGGCCGTCATCGACGGCGTGCCGCGCATTGTGGGTTACAACCGCCTGAACAACGGGGCTGAGCGCCTCGTGATGGTGTACGCGCTGCCGGTTCAAAATGTGCTGGCGGCCTGGACGGCGCTACTGCCCCTGGCCATCGCGCTCACATTGCTGGTAGCAGCCGCCATTGCCTATGGCGCCTGGCGCCTGGACCATGCGGTCCGGAACCTGCGCCGCAGTGAACGGCATTACCAGACCCTCAACGGCCATCTGCCCGACGTCGTGGTGCGGTACGACCAGCAACTGCGCATGTTGTTCGTCAACCCGGCTGTTGAATCCGCCAACGGCCTCAAGCCCGAAGCGATGTTGGGCCGAACCCTCTCCGAGATCGGAGCGCCACCGGCGGTCGCAGAAAAATGGAGCGCTTACATTGCAGGCGTTTTCAAAACCGGGCGAACTGACACGCTGTATTTCTCCTACCCCGGACCCGAGGGTGTGCGTCACTGGGAAGCTCAGGCCCTTCTGGAGCCGACTCTGCCTGGCGACAAACCCACGGTGCTTGCAGTAAGCCGCGACATCACAGAACGCCACGAGGCCGAGGCCCGCCGCCTGTCAGCACAGCAATTGTTCGAGTCGGTGTTCCGGGCAGCACCTGAAGCCATGTCGCTGGCCGAATGGGACAGCGGACGCCTGCTGCTGGTTAACGACGCGTTTTGCAGCCTGTTTGGCCGACCGCGCGACCAACTGATCGGGTTTACATCCACCGAACTCGGCCTCTGGCGCTCGCCAGACAAACGCCAGCACCTGCTGGCCGCCCTGGAAAAGGGCGACAAGGTGCGCAACATACAGATCAGCAGCAACCGCCCAGACGGCCAGGAAATCCATGTGCGCTACAGCGCCGAGCGGGTGACGGTGGACGGCCAACCGCGCCTGCTGTTGATGTTCCGAGACGTCACGCAGCTGGAGCTGGACCAGCGCGCTCTGGCGCGCAGCGAACAACGCTTCCGGCTCGCAGCGTCACACGGTCAGGTGTGGGAGTGGGACTTTGACCAGGGTTTCATCAAGCCCAGCGACGAGTTTTTTGTTGCCCTGGGCCACACGTCGCCACCCGAGGACAGGATGGGAGCCCTGTTTTTAGACCTGATACACCCTGAAGACTTGTCCCGTTTGCGCATGGCGCTGCGGCGCTTCTTCAAAGGCGAAGCTGACTACCAGTTGGAGTTTCGCGCGCGCAACGCACAAGGCCGGTACCACTGGTTCGACACCCGTGGCAGCGGCTTGCGAGACGCCAGCGGCCATGTCACCCACATGGCGGGCACCACATTCGATATTTCCGACCGCAAATCGGCGGAAGAAGCGCAACGCCAGACCCTGGCCCAACTGGAAACCGTGACCAACGCCTCACCCGCGCTGATTTGGACCAGCGGCACCGACAAGCGGATCGACTGGTTCAACGGTGCTTGGCTGGAATTTACCGGCCGCACCCTGGTGCAAGAATTGGGCGAAGGCTGGATGGAGGGTATGCACCCAGACGACCACGCCCAGTGGATGACCGTCTATTTCAACGCCTTCGAAGCCCGAGAGCCGTTCAGCATGGAGCACCGTCTGCGGCACCACAGCGGCGAATACCGGTGGCTGCTGAAACAAGGCCGACCCCGCTACGACGCCGACAACCGTTTCATTGGCTACATCGGTTCTTGCCTGGACATGACCAATCTGCGTCAGGCCGAAGCCACCGCCCGCGAGCGCGGCGCCATGCTCGAACAGGTGTTTGACGTGTTGCAAGACATACTGTTCGTGGTCGACGAGCAGGAACGCTTCGTGTACTTCCAGGCGGGTCGCGTCGACCTGCTGTTTGCCCAACCCGAGCAGTTCCTGGGGCGCACCATCAGCGACGTCCTGCCGCCCCACACAGTGCAGATGCAGCGCGAGGCCATGGCCCGCGCCCGCCAGCACGGTCTGCAGGAAATGGACTACAGCCTAGAACTGCCCGTGGGCCTGCGCCATTTCAACGCCCGCTTGGCTTGGCTGGCCGAAAGTGGGCACTGCATGATCCTTGTGCGCGATGTCACCGAGCAACAGGCGGCGCAACGGGAGCGTGAGCGCATGAGCCAGTTCGTCCTGCTGCTGTTTAGCTTGGCCAACCACTTCATCAACCTGCCATTGCACATGGCCCACACGGCGATCAATGAAGCACTGGGCGACATGGGCCGCTTCGTGGACGCCGACCGTGCCTATCTGTTCGACTACGACTTCGAGACCGAGACAGGGTCCAACACCCACGAATGGTGCGCAGAAGGTGTCAGCCCAGAAATCGAGAACCTCCAGAACCTGCCTTTTACATTGATTCCTGACTGGATTGAGAAACACCGCATCGGCCAGGTCATGCATGTCCCCGATATACAAGCCCTACCGCCCAGCCCCTTGCGCGGGTTCCTAGAACCGCAAGGCATCAAGAGCCTGATAGCGCTGCCCATGATGCACGGAGACCGGTGCATGGGCTTCGTCGGCTTGGACTCGGTACGCAACACCCACAACTACGGTGAAAAAGAAGCCACCCTGTTGCAGCTGTTTTCCCAGATGCTGGTCAACATCCGCCTGCGGGTAGAGGCGCAAGAGCAAATTCGCGGGCTGACTGAAGGGCTGGAAAACAAGGTGTCCGAACGCACGGCCCAGTTGCAGGACAGCGTGCAACAACTCACCCGGGTAAACCGCGAACTCGAATCGTTCACCTTCTCGGCTTCTCACGATCTGCGCACGCCGCTGCGTGGCATCGAAGGCTTCTGTTCGCTGCTGCTTGAAGAACACGCGGATCAACTCAACGACCAGGGTCGCGAGTACCTGCACCGCATCCACAAGGCCACCTTGCACATGTCGCAACTGGTCAACGACTTGTTGGCGTATTCGCGCCTGCAGGAGCAGACCGGGCAGACGGAGCCTATGGCTGTGGCAGCGGGTGTGCAGGAGGTAACCGCACCGTTCCGAAACGAATTGGAAGCGCGCCATGGGCAGTTGGTCGTGCGGATCGCCGCAGACCTGAAGGTGCAGGCCAACCCCAAGGGGCTGGCTATTGTGCTGCGCAACCTGATGGACAACGCTTTGAAGT
The DNA here is from genome assembly GCA_030684755.1 of Hydrogenophaga sp. GTDB lineage: Bacteria > Pseudomonadota > Gammaproteobacteria > Burkholderiales > Burkholderiaceae_C > Hydrogenophaga. The sequence continues at coordinate 8,745 of JAUXXN010000078.1, read as the reverse complement.
TCACGCCAGCGAAGGACGCGCCGCGCATCTGCATTGAGGCCCGGGCCGATGGCGACCGCGTGCTGTTGAGCGTGAGCGACCAAGGTATCGGCTTCGACATGAAATACCACGACCGCATCTTCGGCATGTTCCAGCGCCTGCACCGGCAGGAACAGATTCCGGGCACCGGCATCGGGCTGGCGCTGGTGCACAAGGCGGTGGAGCGCATGGGTGGACTGGTACGCGCCGAGAGCACGCCGGGTCAGGGCGCCACGTTCTACATCGAGCTGCCCCGCGCCTGAACCCGCTCAGGCAGGTGCCGACAGCGGCAAATTCAGCAGCAGGTTTTGAGGCTTCAGTTTCAGCAAGCCATCGGCCGTCATGGCCAGGCCCAGATACACCGGTTTGCCCCGCACATCGGCGCGCATGTGCTGCGGGTCGTCAAAACGCAGCTTGAACAAACTGATCAACCGCTGCTGGCGCTCGGGTGGCACGGTTTGGCCGATATACAGGTCGTTCAGCAGCTGGGTGGCTTCAGCATCCAGGCCCAGGTGCCAGCGCCAGGCAGGGTCTTCGATGCGCGACTCGGCCTGAATCTGCACGCCCACGCCCAGGAAATGGCGCACCCATTTTTCCAGCACCTGCGCCAGCGCCTTCAAGCCCGACTGGGCCCGGTTCATGGTCAGCGTCAGCCCGTGCGGCAGCTCACGCTGAATCTCGTGTGTGAGGTCAAGCAAGAAGTTGAAACGTCCAACGCCGGCCAGGCTGTTCATGTAGCGCCCGGCGTTGTCTTCGCCCAGCACCTCCATTTGCACCGTGGGCAGTGAAGCACCGCTCTGCATCAGCAGGCGCCCCACCGAACCCAAGCCACCGGTCTCGTGGGTCAGGTCCAGCACCTCGCTGTCGCCGCTGAGCACACGGCCGTCTTGCACGCTCACGCGTTGGCGGCGAAACAGCATTTCGGCGGCGCGCCACTGCCAGGCATCGGGCTCGTCCTGCAACAGGTTGCACACAATCGCCTGAACCATCAGGTCCAGAAACAGGGGCGGCACCGAAATGGCACCGGCCTTGAAGAAGCCGGCGTAAGCCGCCTCGATCGAACCCGCCGCCACCACGGCGTCGCGAAAGGCCAGAAACAGGTGGTGGTTGGCGCGCGCATCGGCGTCTTCAAACGCGTCCAGCTCGGCGGCGGGCACCGGCCTCATGGGCGAGGCCATGAGCGAGGCGTGCAAGGCTTGCTCAGCAGGGCACGACTCTTCTACCAAAGCCAACTCGGGCCGCGCCAACCACAGGCGCCAGTAGGCATCGGTCGGGCTGAGCCAGCCACGGGGCGTGCGTTCCAGCAGCGCAAAGCCGCAGGGGGTCCAAATGGGGAATGCAGACGGGAACATGGCTTTGTGTGTTGCCAGCTGCCGCACAGCCAGCGGTTGAAAAACGTGCGCCATTGTCTGTGACCCACGCAGCGAGCGTGCACAGCCCGAAAGACACCGCACGACCGACGGGGTTGGGCCGCCCAAGCCATCTCGCCGCACAATAACGCCATGCAAAAATCCATCAGTCTCATTGGCGTCCCCACCGACATTGGCGCAGGCGCACGCGGCGCCAGCATGGGCCCCGAAGCGCTGCGCGTGGCGGGCATCCAGGCGGTGCTGGAAAGCCACGGCCTGCAGGTCACCGACTGCGGCAACCTCAGCGGCCCGGCCAACCCGTGGCAGCCGCCGGTGAACGGGTACCGCCACTTGGCCGAGGTAGCGGCATGGAACCAGACCCTGCACGAAGCGGTGTACGCCGAACTGGCCCGGGGCCGCATGCCCATTGTGCTCGGTGGCGACCACTGCCTGGGCCTGGGTTCTATCAGCGCGGTGGCGCGGCACTGCCGCGAAACCGGCAAAACCCTGCGCGTGCTCTGGCTCGACGCGCACGCCGACTTCAACACCGCCGCCCTCACGCCCAGCGGCAACATCCACGGCATGCCGGTCGCGCTGCTGTGTGGTCAAGGCCCGGCGCTGCTCACCGGCATTGGCGGGAACACGCCGGCCATTGAAGCCAGCGCGGTGCGCCAGATCGGCATTCGCAGCGTGGACGCAGGCGAAAAGCGCCTGGTGCACGAAGCCGGGCTGGAGGTGTTTGACATGCGCTACATCGACGAAATGGGCATGCGCCACACCATGGAACAAGCGCTGACGGGCATCGACGACAACACCCACCTGCATGTGAGTTTTGACGTGGATTTTCTGGACCCCGAAATCGCCCCCGGCGTGGGCACCACCGTGCCCGGCGGCCCCACCTACCGCGAGGCGCAGCTGTGCATGGAAATGATCGCCGACTCCGGGCGCATGGCCAGCATGGACGTGATGGAACTCAACCCGGCGCTGGACGTGCGCAACCGCACGGCGCTGCTGGCGGTGGATTTGATTGAAAGCTTGTTTGGCAAGTCCACACTGATGCGGAAGAATTGAATAGGCTTCAAAAAGTTTCTACAATGTAGATACATTTCAAACTGATTGAAGAGGAAAAATCATGGAAGCGGTGATTCGAAAATGGGGCAACAGCCCAGCCTTGCGCCTTCCGGTGTCGGTCTTGAAAGAGGCTGAATTCAGCCTTGACCAGCCAGTGAACATCACGGTCAACCGTGGCCGTATCGTCATTGAGCCATCCAACAAAGTGGCTTACAGCCTGGATGAGCTGTTGGGTGGCATCACGCCCGACAAGCTACATGCCGAGGTGGACACCGGCGCACAACGCGGGCAAGAGGCGTGGTGATGGTCAAGCGTGCCTATGTGCCAGACAGTGGCGACATCGTCTGGCTGGAGTTTGACCCCCAGGCCGGCCATGAACAGGCGGGGCACAGGCCTGCCTTGGTCATCAGCCCGGCCAGCTACAACGACAAAACCAACCTGATGGTGTGCTGCCCGCTCACCACCCAAATCAAAGGCTACCCGTTTGAGGTGTTGACCGATGTGGGCGGCGTGGGCGGCGTGGCTGGGGCGGTGTTGTCAGACCAAGTGAAATCGCTGGACTGGCGTGCCCGCAAGGCCAAGCAAAAAGGCAAGGTGTCCGCTGCTGTGATGCAGCATGTACGGGCCAAGATCAAGGCGCTGCTGGTGATTGACTGAGTGTATTTATAAACAGGGCATAACTTGTACTCGACTTCATAGCATCAGCTCTTGCACACCAGTTCCAAATGCTCCACCACCGGCGGCTGGGCAAAGAACGGACCCACGATGGCGCGCCATTCGGCAAACGCCGGTGACTGGCGGAAGCCCACGGTGTGGTCTTCCAGCGTGTCCCAATAAATGGTCAGGATGTAGCGGCCCGGGCTCTCGATGCTGCGGTTGACTTTGTAGCCTTTGAAGCCTTGGGCCTGGGCGATGACGGTGCTGGCGCCGCGTTCAATGGCGGCCTCAAATTCGGTGGCTCGGGCGGGGTCGATGCGGATGTCGGCGTGTTCAAGAATCATGGGGTGGGCTCCGAAAAAATGGGTTGTACCAACGTCAGGCCAGCGCGGCTTGACGGTCTTCCCGGATCATATCGACCGCCTTTTCGGCCACCATGATCACCGGCGCATTGGTGTTGCCCCCCACAACGCGCGGCATGATGGACGCGTCCACCACGCGCAGGCCCGCCACCCCGTGTACACGCAGGCGGGCGTCCACCACGGCCAGCGCGTCGCTGCCCATGCGGCAGGTGCCCACCGGGTGGTAGATGGTGTCGGTGTGGTTGCGCACGAATTGTTCTATCTGCGCATCGCTTTGAACAAAGCGTGTGGCGGCAGACTCCTGGCCGCCGTGGCGGCTCAGGGCGGGCTGGTGCATCAGCTCGCGCACGCGCTTGAAACCCCGCACCAGCCGCGCAGCATCGTCGGGGTCTTTCAAAAAGGCAGGGTCGATCAGCGGCGCCACTTGCGGGTCGTTGCTGGCCAAGCGCAGCGTGCCCCGGCTCTTGGGTTGCAACAGGCACACATGGCACGAATAACCGTGGCCGAACACGGTTTTGCGGCCGTGGTCCACCAGCTTGCCCACCACAAAATGCAGTTGCAAGTCGGGTATGGCTTCGTCCGGGGCGCTCTTGATGAAGCCGCCCGCCTCGGCAAAGTTGCTGGTCAGCGGCCCGCTTCGGGCGCGGCGCCATTCGACAATGCCTTTCAACGTGCTCAGCATGCCGGGCAGCGACAAGCCAAACAGGTCTGTCAATTTCGGGGCGTTCACCACCATCACCACATCGGGGTGGTCGTGCAGGTTCTCGCCCACACCGGGCAGGTCGTGCACCACGTCAATGCCCAACCCGCGCAGGTGCTCAGCCGGGCCAATGCCCGAGAGCATGAGCAACTGCGGCGAACCAAAAGCTCCCGCGCTCAACAGCACCTCGCCACCGGGCTTCAGGTGGATCGTCTGGGTCGCATCTCGTCCGCCGTTGGGTCGGTATTCCACCCCCACAGCACAAGGCTGGCCGTTCACCGTGTCCATCAGCACCCGGGTGGTCAGCGCATTTGTGATCACCGTCAGGTTGGGTCGGCCCAGGTGGGGCGTGAGGTAGCCCTTGGCGGCGCTCCAGCGCTCGCCGTTTTTGTGCGTCACTTGGTAGGCACCCACACCTTCTTGCTCGGGACCGTTGAAGTCGGTGTTGTGCGCGTAGCCGGCTTGCTGGCCGGCCTCAATGAACGCGGGCAAAAACGGGTTGGGGCTGCGCAAGTCCATCACGTTCAGCGGGCCGCCCTGGCCGTGCAGCGCGTCGGCACCGCGCTCGTTGTGTTCGGCGCGTTTGAAGTAGGGCAACACGTCGGCATAAGACCAGCCTGTGTTGCCCTGGGCGGCCCAGTGGTCGTAGTCGCTCGCGTGGCCCCGGGCGTACACCATGGCGTTGACGGAACTGGAGCCGCCCAGCACCTTGCCGCGCGGCTGGTAGCCCCGGCGACCGTTCAGCCCCGGCTGCGGCACGGTGTTGTAACCCCAGCCGTTGAGCTGGTACTTGGCGATCACCGCCAAGCCAGCGGGGCAGTGAATGAGCACACTGTGGTCGGCCGGGCCCGCTTCGAGCAGCGCCACGCGCACATCCGGGTTTTCGCTCAGGCGTCCCGCCAGCACACTGCCCGCCGAGCCACCGCCGACGATGATGAAATCAAACATGAAGTCTCCGTTGTCTGGCGCGGGCATCGCTCAACTTGGCGAACCGCGCACCGCTGTCACAGCATTGCAAGGCGCAACGCCACAATATAGGGGGGAAAATTAGCATGACAACCAGCGCTCCGTTAGGGGCAGTCACCTAGCGAAGCCGCCTGCGGGACGCCTCACAGGGCCACAAGGGCGGCGGCGTACCGAGCAATCCTTTTTTTAACTTGAAACACACAGGAGTGAACCGTATGAGCAACATCCAGACCGTAGGCATTATTGGCTCAGGCACCATGGGCAACGGCATTGCGCAGGCCTGCGCCACCAGCGGCATGCAGGTGGTGTTGGTGGACATTGCCCAGGCGGCGGTGGACAAAGCCCTGGCCACCGTGTCCAGCAGCCTGGACCGGCTGATCAAAAAAGAAAAAATGACCGTCGCCGAAAAAGACGCGGCCTTGGCCCGCATCAAGGGCTCGACCAACTACGAAGACCTCAAGGGTGCGCAGCTGGTCATTGAAGCCGCCACCGAAAACGAAGCGCTCAAGGTCAAAATCTTGCAGCAGCTCGACGGTTTGCTGGGCGCCGACGTGATCGTGGCCACCAACACCAGCTCCATCAGCATCACCAAGCTGGCCGCCGCCACGCAGCGCCCCGACCGTTTCATTGGCATGCACTTCTTCAACCCCGTGCCCATGATGGCGCTGGTGGAAATCATTCGCGGCCTGCAAACCAGCGACGCCACGCACGACGCCGTCAAAGCCATGGCCGAAGCCCTGGGCAAAACGCCCATCACCGTGAAAAACGCACCCGGCTTCGTGGTCAACCGCATTTTGGTGCCCATGATCAACGAGGCCTTCTTTGTGCTGGCCGAAGGCCTGGCCACGGCGGAAGACATCGACGCTGGCATGAAACTGGGCTGCAACCAGCCCATCGGCCCGCTGGCCCTGGCCGACATGATTGGCCTGGACGTGTGCCTGGCGGTAATGAATGTGTACATGGCCGAGTACAACGACAGCAAATACCGCCCCGCGCCGTTGCTGAAAGAAATGGTGGCGGCCGGCTGGCTGGGCCGCAAAACCAAGCGCGGCGTGTACACCTACTAACCCCCCGCGCCGCTTCGCGGCACCCCCGGGGGCGATGCCTGTGGCCGGGCGGAGCCCGATCCACGGCATCCCTGGGCTGGGGAGCGGGCACATCGGATACGCATGACAGCCGCTTGTTTGCGCTAGATCAAAATGATGCGGCGCAGCATTTTTATGATGAACCCATTCTTCACTTGTCTAGGGGTTTTCCATGAATGCTGCTGCCGTTACACACCCGTCGACCGCCGTTTTCGAGTTTCTCGACAGCACCCACCGCGAGATTCAGCAGCAGTTGAAACACCTGCATGCCTTGGTGGACGCGATTGAAAACGATGGCCTGAACGCGGCCAACCGGGAGCAGGCCCGCAGCGTGTTGGCTTATTTCAACAGCGAAGCGCGTCAGCACCACCTGGACGAAGAAAAACACATTTTCCCCGCGCTGCTGAACAGCCAAAACGCCGAGCTGGTGCAGGCCACCGAACACCTGGTGCAAGACCACGGCTGGTTGGAAGAGAACTGGCTGCAAATTGAGCCCAGCTTGGAAGCCGCCACCCACGGCAACCAGTGGTTTGACACCCAGGAACTGCGGCACGCCTTGGAGGTGTTTGAAGCGCTGTACTTGGACCACATCCTGCTGGAAGAGTCGATTGCCTACCCCGCCGCCAAGCAGCGTTTGGCGCAGCTGGACATGGCGGGCGTGGGCCGCGAAATGGCTAAACGCCGGGCGTTGAAATTGAAAGCCGCCACCGACGGAACCGCCGCCTAAAGCACATTCGAGGACAGCACAGCGTCTGAACCGCTCAAACGGCTGGCCGCTGGTCGCATCACCAGGGCACCACCAAGCCACGGTGGTCAAAAAACCCACCCGAACTGCCCTGCGACAAACCGTCGATCACGCCCAGCAACTCGCCCGCCGCCACCGCAGGCGGGCGCACTTGCAAGCCGGTTTTGGCAAAGGGTTGTGACAGGCCGGTGTCCACCGTGCCAGGGTGCAACGCCACACACAGCGCCTCGCGGTTGCGCCGCGCCAGTTCAATGGCCGCGGTGTGGACCAACTGGTTCAGCGCGGCTTTGGACGCCCGGTAGCCGTACCAACCACCCAGCGCGTTGTCGCCAATGCTGCCCACGCGCGCCGACAAAAACGCCGCCACGCAACGGCCTTGGCGCGGTAACAGCGGCAAAAAATGCTTCATCACCAGCGCCGGGCCAATGGCGTTCACCGCAAAACTGTGGGCCAGTGCGTCGGCGTTCAGATGTTGCCACGAGCGCTCGGGCTCGGCGCGCTGGCCGCTGGCGGTGGTGCCGTGCAAAAACCCAGTGGCCACGATCAGGCGGGCCAGCGGCTGGCCGGTGTGGGCCAGTTGCTGCGCCACCTGCTGCGCGCAGGCGGCCACGGTGGATTCGACGGTGTAGTCCAGCGCTGGCTGGGTTTGTCGGCCCAAAGCCAGCACCGCGCAGCCCTGGGCGCGCAACTGCGCCACCAAAGCCGCACCAATGCCGCCGGTGCCGCCCAGCACCACGCTCAGGCCGGGTGGTGACACGGTGGGTGATGCGGGTGGTAACGGGGACGGTTCAGCGGGGGCAGCGGTCGGGTTCATGGGCGCATTATGGGCAGGCCGCGCCCGCGCCCCAGTGGGCCTGCACACCAAACCCCTTTGGCGCGCTGACCTTGGCGGCCTGTCGCCGCGCGCCGCCGATGGCCGCTCATTTGGTCAAGTTCCTTTTGAATATGCTTGCATAGGTCGCGGGCGATGGGTCTTCCGGATCTGTGGCCGTTCGATTACAGTATGGCATGTACACGATCAAAACCCTGCCTGAATTCAGCGCGTGGCTTGACGGGCTCAAGGATGCCCAGACGCGCATCCGCCTAAACAAGCGGCTTCGCAAGGTCACGCTGGGCAATTTGGGCGACGTGAAGCCCGTGGGCGAGGGTGTGAGCGAAATGCGCGAGTTCTTCGGCCCCGGCTGGCGCATGTACTAAGTGCAGCGCGGCAGTGTGCTGATCGTCATGCTGGGCGGCGGTGACAAGTCCGCGCAGCAGGCCGACATTGCGGCTGCCATTGCATTGGCTCAAACCCTTGAGGAGTGATTGACCATGACCCAGAAGATCCACATCGCCGACCTGCCCACGTTCGATATGGCCGAGGCGCTGAAGTCGGAGGAAGACATTGCCATCTACTTGAGCTTGGTGATCGAGGACGACGACCCTGCTCTGCTGGCCGCTGCGCTGGGCGACATCGCCCGCGCTCGCGGTATGTCGCAGATTGCCCGCGACAGCGGCCTGACGCGTGAAGCTCTGTACAAAGCCCTGCGCCCGGGTGCGCAGCCACGCTTTGACACCATCGCCCGCGTGTGCAGGGCCCTGGGGGTCAAGCTGGTGGCACAACCGATTGCGTCGTCGACGTAGGCGTAAAAACCCCCTCGGGGGCGGGCACTGACCTCTGCCGCAGCGTCCGCCACAAAAGCCATGGAGCCGGGCGAATCGCTTCGACTGTGGGCAACATCGTCAATCAGTCACCACACCGTTACAACGCTACCGATGCCCGCGTAACATGAGGCCCCTCACCGGTTGCCGT
>JAUXXN010000468.1 GCA_030684755.1 Hydrogenophaga sp. | reverse complement strand
TCTTGGAAGCCGTTGATGATTTTGCCCACCACATAATCGCCTTTTTTGCGAAAGAACAGGCCTGAGAGCACCTGAAACTGGCAATTGGCGCGCAGTTTCACATGGTCAAAATGCCGCTGCATGGCTTGCAGCACCAAGGCGGCGTCGCGCGGCAGGTCTTCAAACGGTACGCGCAGTTCAAAGTCTTGCAGCATGCGCAGCACCTCGGCGGCCATGGTGTCGCGCGTAGGGTAATAGCTGCGGTAGGTGGGTTGGGCACCAGCGGTTTCGTTTTCGATGTATTCGGTGGACACCGCTGGGCGCACAAAAATGAAATCGTTTTGAAAATAAGCGCGCTTCAGAATTTTGGTGGTGACCGAATTGAAAAACGTTTCGGCCAGCTCAGGCTGGTGGTGGTTCACCAGCAGCCCGATGTAATGCAGCTTGATCTGCTCCCACACGTTCATGGGCTGCTGGTGGGCGCCAAATTCTTTCATCAGGCGCTTGACGCATTCGTTCACCCGCAGGTCGTAAAACTCGATGCGTTCGCGCTGCGCGCGCTGCTGGCCGCGCCAATCGCGGGTTTCAAAGCGGTGCTTGGCGCGGGCCGATTCGCTGCGAAACAGGCGGTAATGGCGGTTGAAGCCGTCCATCATCGCCTTGGCAATGTCGTAGGCAACCGTCGAGTCCAGGCGCTGGGGAAACATGATGGGTTGCGTCGGTTGAGGGTTCACCAATAAAACGCAGGGTTGCGCCGGTGCTCAGCGCGCGCGCGCAGCCACCTCGGCCACCGCAGCGCGGTAGGTGTCGGCCAACACATCGGTGCCGCGCACCACCATGTGCAGGTCTTGCAGCAAACCGTCTTTCAGTCCGTACACCCAACCGTGCAGCGCCAACGGCTGGCCGCGTTGCCAAGCGTCTTGCACCACCGTGGTTTCGGCCACATGCATGACCTGTTCAATCACATTGAGCTCGCACAGCGCGTCGAGCCGGTGGGCCTCGTCCAATTGCTGCAACAAGGCGGTGTGGCGATCGCGCACGTCTTTGACGTGGCGCAGCCAGTTGTCGGCCAGGCCCACGCGCACATCGTTGAGTGCGGCTTGCACGCCGCCGCAGCCGTAGTGACCGACCACCATCAGGTGCTCCACCTTGAGCACATCCACTGCGTACTGGATGGTGGTCAAGCAGTTCAGGTCGGTCGGCACCACCACGTTGGCCACGTTGCGGTGCACGAACACCTCGCCCGGCTCCAGCCCGGTGATCTGGTTGGCGGGAACGCGGCTGTCTGAGCAGCCGATCCACATGTAGCGCGGGGTTTGTTGTTGCGACAGGGCGGTGAAGAAGCCGGGGCGCACCGCCTCCATTTGAGAGGCCCAGGTGCGGTTGTGCGCGAGCAGGTGGCGCAGCGGCATTACATGGTCTCCGCAAACAGTTCGCGGCCGATCAGCATGCGGCGGATTTCGCTGGTGCCAGCGCCAATTTCGTACAGCTTGGCGTCGCGCCACAAGCGGCCCAGCGGGTACTCGTTGATGTAGCCGTTGCCGCCAAAAATTTGCACGCCCTCGCCCGCCATCCAGGTGGCTTTTTCAGCCGTCCACAAAATGACGGACGCGCAGTCTTTGCGCACTTGGCGCACGTGTTCGGTGCCCAGCAAGTCGAGGTTTTTGGCCACGGTGTAGGCGAACGAGCGGCCGGCTTGCAACACGCTGTACATGTCGGCCACCTTGCCCTGAATGAGCTGGAACTCGCCAATGCTCTGGCCAAACTGCTTGCGGTCGTGGATGTAGGGAATCACGTTGTCCATGACCGACTGCATGATGCCCAACGGCCCGCCGGTGAGCACGGCGCGCTCGTAATCCAGCCCACTCATGAGCACCTTGGCGCCCATGTTCAGACCGCCCAAAATGTTCTCGACGGGTACTTCCACGTTTTGAAACACCCGCTCGCCGGTGTGGCTGC
>JAUXXN010000074.1 GCA_030684755.1 Hydrogenophaga sp. | reverse complement strand
CTGGTTTGTGGCGCAGGGCATTGCCAGCAAGCCGTTTGACCGGGCGCTGGAGTTCAACCTGCAGGCACTGACGCAGTTTGTGGAGAGCCAGGACGACAAGGTGAGCTTCCTGCTCACGCCACAGGCGCGCGACCTGCTGCGGGCCGACGACAGCGACCTGGTGTATTACCAGGTGGTGGACCCGCGCGGCGAGCTGATCAGCGGGGAAAGCGACTTTCCGCTACCGAGGGACAACGAAACGCCGGTGCCTGGCCGGGTGCTGATGCGCGACGACCTGGTGCGCGGAGACGAGGTGCGGGTGGCCTACACCTGGCTGTCACGGGGCAACGGAACGCAGCGGCTGGTGCTGATGCAAATGGCCGAAACCAAGGGCAAGCGTTCGACCCTGGCGACCGAAATCATCAAGGGCGTGATGGTGCCGCAGTTCATCATCTTGCCGCTGGCGGTGCTGCTGGTGTGGCTGGCGCTGGTGCGCGGCATTCGGCCGCTGAACGAGCTGGAGCAGCGCATTCGCGCGCGCAAGCCCGACGACCTGAGCCCGATTGAAGAGTCGTTCATTCCGCAGGAGGTGGCACCGCTGGTGTCATCCATCAACGATCTGCTGACGCGCCTGAAAACTTCGCTGAGCACGCAAAAGCGCTTTCTGGCCGACGCGGCCCACCAGCTCAAAACCCCGCTGGCCGGGCTGCGCATGCAAGCTGAGCTGGCGCAGCGCGAAACCTGCCCGGCAGAAATTCGCGGCTCATTGCAACAAATTGCCCGCTCCAGCTCGCGCGCCACCCACACGGTGAACCAGCTGCTGGCGCTGGCCCGCGCCGAAACCACGGGCCGCGCTTTGCCCAGCGCCCGCATTGATCTGGCCAAGTTGGTCACCGGCGTGGTGCAAGACTCGGTGCCGCGTGCGCTGGACCACGGCAACGACCTGGGCTACGAGGGGCCGGACGAAGTGCCGTCGGACTGCATGATGGACGGCAACCCGACCTTGTTGCAGGAAATGGTGCGCAATTTGGTGGACAACGCCATCAACTACTCCGGGCGGGGCGGGGTGGTCACGGTACGGGTGCTGCTGGACCGGTTCAGCGGCGTGCAGATTTTGCAGGTGGAGGACAACGGCCCGGGCATTCCCGAAAACGAGCGCGACCTGGTGTTGCAGCCGTTTTACCGCGCGCTGGGCACCAACGTGGACGGCTCGGGGCTGGGCTTGGCTATCGTGCACGAAATTGCCCAACAGCATGGCGCCAGCGTGTCCATGGACGACGCCCACCCAGACTCCATCCACCGGGGCCTGCTGGTGTCTGTGCGCTTTGCCCCGACCAAACAGCCACCGCAAGACTGACCGGCGGCAGACCGACCAGCGACCCAGCGCCGGGCCTACGGAGGCCGCCGCGCTTGGCGCTTAGCCGGTGTACACGTTGAGTTGCAGGCGCTCGCGTTCCACCGCGCGCGCCACGGCGGGCAGGGCCGCGAAGCGCTGCGACAAGTCCCAGGTGGCGGGAAAGTCGGTGGGGTTGATGCCCGCGTAGCCACCCCAGCGCAGCAGCGTGAGGGCGTAGGCGTCGAGCGCACCGGGCTGTTCACCGGCCATCCAAGGCGCGGCTTGGGCGGCCAGGGCCTCGATTTCGCCCAACAGTTCGCGGTAACGCGCCACGGCAAAGCCGCGAATGGCCTTTTGGGCGGCTTCGTCGTCAGTGAACTTTTGCGGCATGAACACATGGGTGAAGGTGGGGTGCACCGTGTTGTTCATCCATGCCAAGGTTTGCAGGGCGCGGGTGCGCGCCATGCCGCTGGCGGGCAAGATGCCGGCCCCGGGCAACTGGGCGTCCAAATGCAGCACGATGGCCACGATTTGGGTGATGACCTCGCCACCGTCCACCAGCACCGGCACCTGGCCGCGCGGGTTGAGCGCCAAATAGTCCGCCGAGCGTTGCTCGCCTTTGTGCAGCTTGACGCTGGCGGGCTCGAATTCAGCGCCCGCGAGTTCGAGCAGGGCGTGCGGCACAAACGAGCAGGCGCCGGGAGCAAAGAAAAGTTTGAGGGCCATAAAAGTCTCCTTGGGTTGGCGGGTGGTTAAACAGTCAGACGGGCAGTTGGGCAAACGGGCATCAGCTCAGGTGCTTGCCGACGATGCCGGCCAGGTCAAACATGCTGATTTGGGGCTTGCCGAACACCGGGGCCAAACGGGCATCGGCGTTGATGCTGCGCTTGTCGGTGGCGTCTTGCAGGCCATTGGCTTTGATGTATTCCCAGATTTTTTTGATCACCTCGGTGCGCGCCACCGGCTCGGAGCCAATGACAGCGGCCAGCGCCGCGCTGGGTTGCAGACCGGCAGCGGTTTTGCGGGGCGCTTTGGCTGCGGTTGCCCCAGCGGTTTTGGCGGTTGCCGATTTAGACGCCACCGTTTTGGCACCGGCGGTTTTGCTGGCGGGTGTTTTGGCTGCAGCGGCTTTTTTGGCAGGTGCCTTGGCCGCCGTTTTCAGCGCAGCACTGGGGGCCGCTGCGCCTGCGGCGGTTTTGCGAGGCGGGAACTTGGAAGGCGCGAACTCAAAGTTCACCTTGCCCGCTTCTTTGTCCCAAGCCAAAAAGGCTTTGAAGGCGCGGCGGGTGCGCATGGACACGAACTTGTCGAGCAAATCGGTTTTGCCAGTTTCCAACAGTTTG
>JAUXXN010000046.1 GCA_030684755.1 Hydrogenophaga sp. | reverse complement strand
GTGTAAGGAATTTGCCGGTGCATTCCAGCACCAGATCCACGCCCATGTCGCCCCACGGAATCTCGGCGGCGGTGGCGTGTTCGCTGAACGATAGGCGCTGGTCGTTGATGCGGATCGCCTGTACGCCATCGGCTTGAATATCGGCGCGCCATTTGCCCTGCACACTGTCAAAGGCCAGCAGGTGGGCAGTGGCCGCTGCTCCGCCTTTGATTTCGTTCAGGTGAACCACCTCCAGCCGGTTGCCGTGGCGGGGGTCGGTGGCTTCGCGCTCGGCGGCGCCGAAGGCGGCGCGCAGGGCCAGGCGGCCAATGCGGCCCATGCCGTTGATGCCTACTTTCATGTGTGTTGCTCCTTGGGTTGGGTGTTGGAAAGGCGATTCGGTTCGAACGAACCCAGCCCGTCAACGATTCAAAATTTGATGAATTGTTGATGGGTTGTGTGTCAATTGTGTGAACGTGTTCAGACTGGGCAGCACCACCACGGGCGAAAAGCCGCCGCCTTCGGTGCGAAAGTTGGTGGTTTGCCCGGCCCAGGTGCGCGCCGCCAGCAACTGGATGTGCCCCCGGTAGCTGTAGGCGCGCAAGTCCAGCTTGAGGCGGGTGGGTGTGCCATCCACCAACACCAGCCGCTCGCTGGGCGGCACGGTGGTTTGCGCCACATAGTCGCCCGCCAAAATGTCGGCCCACACCCGGCGCGTCAGCTTGTCGCCCCGGTAGGCGGCTCGGGCGCCAAAACCGGCGGCGGGTTTGAAGAACAAGTGGCGCCGCTGTGCCCACAGCGCTTCGGCCTGCGCTGCGTTGATCGCTTGTGTGGTGGGCACCACGACCTTCAAGACGGCGCGGTCGGCGCTGGAAACGCCCCACGCTTCCAGCTGAGCCGGGTCCGACAGGGCGATCAAGTTGCGCTTGTTGGCGCACAGCGCATGGGCGCGCGGGTGCGGCGTGACCACGGCGGCACCGGCTTGGTAAGCCTGTTGCAGGGCTTCGTGGCCGGGGTCTTGCAGGTAAAAGTCGGTCAAACGGTTGTAGACCAGATCCACCGGCATACCGGGCGGCAGGGCGGGGTGCCACAGCGCGCCGCCGCGCCATTGCAGCTCGCTGGGGTCGGCCACCACGGCATGCAGGCCATGGGCGGCCAACAGGGCGCGGGCGATTTCAAATTCGGGCGCCAAGTACTGCTGGGCTGGTGCGTCGTCCACGATCAACACACTGCGCAGTGGTGCGCTGCCGCGCTGGGCTTGCCATTCGTCACGAAACATAGCCACAAACTGGCTGTCAAGCGCTGGTGTGTCGCTGGCAACAACCTCCCAGGAGCCGCTGCAATAACGGTGTGCGCGGGCCAGCGCGGCGTTGAGCAAGGCGCCGCCCGCGTTGGTGTTGATCTCGATCAGCTTGGGACCATCAGCGGCCAAGTGAAAGTCATAACCCATAAACACCCCGGCAGGCCCCCAGTTCAGCTGGGCAATGGGGTGGGCGCGGGCCAAGGCTTGCGTTTGCCAAGCGGGCAGGGCCATGACCCGCTCCAGCGCGGCCACGGCTTGCACCAGTTGGACGTGTACCGCCTCATCCAGAAACACGGCAGTGGCCGAAAACAGGTGCGGGTGGGTGTGTGCCAGCCGGTCCACAAGGCCATGCAGCGCCGGGCTGGTTTCGAGTTGCTCGCGCAAGCGCTGGGGCTCCAGCGTTTGGCAAGCGCAGGCCGAATTGAGTGCATCGGCCAAGCTTATGGAGACGTTTGAGTTGTTCATACTTCAACTATACAACAACCATTGAAGTATTTATTGGCGCGTAAAACTCGTTGATTGTGTGGTGTTGCTGCATTCCCGCGAAGGCGGGAGCCCACCCGCAGCTCTCAGTAGCGCTCGGGGACCACCATCGAATCGGGTACCGGCTGGCGCAAATAGTCGGGGTTGCGCACCCGTTCGGGAAGAACCACCTCTGGGCGAGGCACTTCGTTGTAGTCAAACTGCTCCAGCAAGTGGTAAATGCAGTTGAGACGGGCTTTCTTTTTGTCCACCGCCTGTACCACCCACCAAGGCGCCTCGGCAATGTGGGTGCGCTCAATCATGGTTTCTTTGGCCTTGGTGTATTCCTCCCAGCGGCGGCGCGACTCCAAGTCCATCGGGCTGAGCTTCCACTGCTTTAACGGGTCGTGAATGCGACCCAGAAAGCGCATGTGCTGCTCGTCGTCGGTGATGGAGAACCAATACTTCATGACCCGAATGCCCGAGCGCACCAGCATGCGTTCAAACTCGGGCACCGAGCGAAAGAACTCTTCGTATTCGTCGTCGCTGCAAAAACCCATCACCTTTTCTACGCCAGCGCGGTTGTACCAACTGCGGTCAAACAACACCATTTCGCCAGCGGCGGGCAGGTGGGCGGCGTAGCGTTGAAAGTACCACTGGGTGCGTTCGCGGTCGTTGGGTGCGGGCAGCGCGACCACGCGGCACACGCGGGGGTTGAGCCGCTGGGTGATGCGTTTGATCACGCCACCTTTGCCCGCTGCGTCGCGGCCTTCAAACAAGATCACCACCTTTTGCTTGCTCTGGGCGACCCAGTCTTGCAGCTTCACCAGCTCGCCTTGCAGGCGAAACAGCTCCCGAAAATACGCCAGCCGCTGGGCTTTCTCGTCGTCGCTGGCGGGGGTTGCAAGACCGTGCGCGCCGTCGTGCAGGTTGCGGTCTTCAATTTCCAGTTCCAACTCTTCGTCGTAGCTGTCCAACAAGTCCTGTTGGATACGGCGAATCATGGCTTCTGTGGGGGTGGGGTTCATGGCGGATGCTCCGGTGGTGCAGCCCGACACCATAAGCCGCCTGTGTGACAGGCCCGTGACGCGCGCCCGCGCTCAGCTGAGCGGGGGGCATTTCATCGGATGTCAGCCGAGAACTTCCAAGCTGTTTTTTGCCATGCCAGCAGCTCTTGATCCAGCAGCCAGGCCGACTGCGGGTAGCGCTTGGCCCAGCCGGTTTGCGTGACCAGCCGGAAGGCGCCAAGTTTGTAGCTGAGCTTGATGGACGCGTGGTCGGGCATTCTTCGCGCATGGCACAGCAGCACCGCCAGCCGCAAACACATGAGCTGCTTGGCAAACAGCTCGTCGGCCAGAGATTGTTCCAGCTTGCGCAGCTTGCCGCGCTGGCCCAGCACCAGCTGGCTCATGCGGTGCAGTTCGGGAATGGAGAAACCCGGCGCATCCACGTTGTCCAAAATATAGGCGCCGTGGTGGTAAGACCGGTCGTGCGAAATGTGGGTGCCAATTTCGTGAAGCCGCGCCGCCCAAGCCAACTTTTGTGAATAGCGCTCGTTGCGTTCGTCCAACGCCGCAATTTGGGCAAACAGCGCCGTGCTCACCGCGCTCACCCGCTGCGCCTGCGCCTCATCGGCAGAAAAACGCTCAGCCAACCAGCACACGGTGCGCTCGCGCACATCGCCGCCATCGGTTTCGCGGTCAATCAGATCGTACAGCGCGCCCTGGCGCAGCGCGCCTTGTGCGGGCACCATGTGCTGAATGTCGAACAGGTCAAAAATGGCCCGCAACACGCTCACACCACCGCTGAGAACCGGGCGGCGCTCATCTTTCAAGCCCTCAACCCGAAACTGGTCGATGTGCCCAGCTTTGATCATCCGATCAACCAGCCAGTCCAGCCCCGGACGCGTCACCACACCCGAGGCCCAGCCGTTGGCCGCAAGCAAATCGCCCACAGCGCCCACCGTGCCCGACGAACCGTAGGCGACGTGCCATTCGGACGGCGGAAAACAATCCAGCGCTTGGTCCAGTTCGGCTTTGGCCGCAATGTCTGCCGTTTTGAAAGCCGCCGCCGAAAAGATGCCTTTGGCAAAGTAGGTGTTGGTCCAAGACACGCTGCCCAAGTGGTACGACTCCATGCGCTGCGACTCGTAGCCCTGGCCCACAATCATCTCGGTGGAGCGGCCACCAATGTCCACCACCAAGCGTTTTTCAACCGACTG
>JAUXXN010000042.1 GCA_030684755.1 Hydrogenophaga sp. | reverse complement strand
GCGGCACCGCCGGCCAGGAAGTTTTCCACCATCTGCCAGGTCACGTCGCTCGGGTAGGCTGACACGCCGCGTGCGGCCAGGCCGTGGTCGCCCGCGAACACCACCAGTTGGGGCGCCATTAAAACGGGTGCTTCGGTGCCCAAAATCAAGCCGATGCGCTGGGCCAGCGTCTCCAAGCGGCCCAGCGAACCCAGTGGTTTGGTTTTGTTGTCCAGCAGGTGCTGCAAACGGGCCGCCAGCGCGGGTTGGGCGATGTCGTTGAGGGTAGGAACGGTGAAGTTCATGGTTCGGTGCTTTCGGATGAGGTTGTTTGGATCAAGGCTTTCAGCACGCCGGGTTCGACGTGTTGTTCGATGAAGTCGGCCAGGCCGTTGAACACGCTGTCCAGCGTGGGCACTGCTGCGCCAAACAAGGCCTGCAGCACGCGCGGGTCTTCCAGCAGGCCGTGCAGGTACACGCCGAGCACATTGCCCGCCGCGTTGTGCCAGCCCAGGCCGTCGGGCAGCGCGGTCTGCGCCACTTGGCCAGCGGCGGCCATAGCGGGGTGTTGCGCGGTCTGGCCGTGGTGAATTTCGTAGCCGTGGACGGACACACCCGAGAGCGCCGACCACAGGCCGGGTATGGCGGCGAAGCGGGTTGGCGTGCGGCGCACGGTTTTGGCGGGCTCAAACGCGGTGACCAGCGGCAACAGGCCCAGGCCAGGCGCGTTGCCGTCGATGCCGTGCAGGTCCACCAGCGCCTCGCCCAGCATTTGCAGGCCGCCGCAAATGCCCAGCACCGCCCTGCCCTGCGCGGCGTGTTCGGCCACCGCGCGGTCCAGCCCTTGTGTGCGCAACCAGGCCAGGTCGGCGGTGGTGGCCTTGGAACCGGGCAGCACGATCCAGTCGGCGCCCGCGCAGTCGGCGGGTGTGCGCGCCCACACCAGGCGCACACCGGGCACGTTTTTCAGCGGCTGAAATTCGTCCAGGTTGCTGATGCGGGGGTAGGCGATGACGGCGATGGACCTCAGCAAGGGCTGGGTCACGGTTTTGCCGCCGGGCCGCCCCAAGGCGAAACCAGCCCCCTCGGGGGGCAGCGAGGACACACCCGTGCCGAGCGTGGGGGTCGTGTCAAACACACCGTCTTCTTCGGGTAAGCCGTGTTGCCACCACATGGGCAGCGTGGCCACGGTGGGTACGCCGGTCAGGTCTTGCAGCATCTGCGGGCCGGGTGCCAGCAGGGCCGCGTCGCCCCGAAATTTGTTGAGCACAAAACCCTGGATCAGTGCGCGCTCGTCGGGCGGCAACAGCGCCCAGGTGCCGTAGAGGTGGGCAAACGCGCCGCCCCGGTCGATGTCGGTCACCAGCAAGCAGCGCGCCTGCACGTGGCGCGCAATACGCATGTTCACGATGTCGCTGGCGTGCAGGTTGATCTCGGCGGGCGAGCCCGCGCCTTCGATCACGATCACGTCGTTTTCAGCGCGCAGCGCGTCCAGCGCGGCGGTGATGGCGGGCCAGACTTTTTCGCTGCGCCCGCGCCACGGCATGTCGCTCAGTTCGCGATTGACCGCGCCCATCAACACCACCTGGCTGCGCGTGTCGGCCTCGGGCTTGAGCAGCAGCGGGTTCATGCGCACATCGGGTTCGGCGTTGGCCGCCAGCGCCTGAAAATACTGGGCGGAGCCGATTTCGCCGCCAGCCACCACCCGGGCGTTGTTGCTCATGTTTTGCGCCTTGAACGGCGCCACCTTGAGCCCCAAGCGCGCGTAATGGCGGCACAGCGCGGTGGTCAGCCAACTTTTGCCAGCGCCGCTGGTGGTGCCGAGCACCATGACACACACGGCGGTCATACGGCGTACCCGGTCACAGACACACTGACAGACCCCGCAACAGCGCGCAACGGCGGCAGCTCGGCCAGCGCCCGCTGCACCCAGCCAAAGCCGATGCGTTCCTGCTCCAGCCGCACACAGGTGGTGCCGGGCGCCGTGCCCAGCCGTCGGTAGCGCAAATCGTCAAACAAAGCCTGCTCCTTCGCATGCAAACGGGGTAAATCGCGCAGCACCGGCGTGGGCTCATGGCCCCATTGCTCGGTGTGCGCCATGAGGGTTTCGTGGTCCATCAAAAGCGACTGAGCCTGCGGCAGATGGGCGCGCAGCTGGTCGAGAATGGCAAAGCCGTGGGTGTCGATATCGCCCCAGTAATACACCGGACAGGTGTGCAGCCAGGGCGCACCGGCCAGGGCGTCAAAGCCGTAACCGGCGCCAAACACCAGCAGGCTGTCGGCCATGGGCGGAAAGGCCAGAAAGTTGACCTCGTTTTCGGTGACGAACACGCGCCGCACCGGCAGCACCAAGCGCTCAAAAGCTGCCTGCGACAGGGTCACGTCTTGGTCTGTTTCAGCGGCTGTGGGCAACAACACCGCGCCAGCGCCCAGCCAGCGCACCCGCACACGCAAGGGCTTGTCCTGAAAACCGTAGCGGCGGGCAAACTGGCTGGCACCGCTGGCACTGGCGTCAATCGCTTGTGGCGGCAAGGCCAAGTCCAACATGGCCGTGAGAACGCCCCGGTGCGCCTCGATGAACTTGCTGTCCACCCCCGGCAGATCCACCTGACGCAGATACACGCCCGGCCTGGGGTGCGCCTGCAACCACGCCAGCACCGCCAGCAAACGCGGCCACACGGGCGCCAAGTCCAGCACTTGCAACGGGCGCTGTTGCAGCCAGGGCAACACGGTGGGTTGTTGTGCGCGGGTGGTTTGCACCAGGTGCGCGAACCGCCGCGCCTCGGCTTGCTTGCCCAACAGCGCCAGCGCAGCGTCCAGCGAATCGAGCCACACCGCCTCGGGCACGGCATTGGCGCCCAACACACGGTGGCGAAACGTGCGCATCACGATCCGGTACGGCGGCGCACCGTCGGCGGGCGCGTGGCAACCCAAGTCGCGCATCCAGGTGCGCACCTCCTCAAACCGATCCGCCAATTCCGACGAACCCGGCCCCTGCAATCGCAAGCGCAGCGGCGCCATGGCCACACCGTCCACCAGCGGGCGCAGCAGATCGCCCTTGTCCCACAGCTTTTGCACTTGGGCACGCAAGTCGGCGGCGGTGGTCCAGGTCATGGTTTTGCGCCTTGCCCTAGCGATTCCAGGCCTGCCGCCCGCTCCTTCTCCTCCCGATAAGCCTCCATGCTCAAATTGCGCAAGCGCGAATCGCGGCCCTCCACGTTGTGGACAAAGCCGACACTGGACACGAAAGGTTCGATGATGTGGATTTTTTGCAGTGGGGTGACGATGAGCAGTTGCAGGTTGAGCTTTTCGAACAGTTGCAGGCCGTATTGGGCCGACTCGTCGGAGCCCCGGCCAAAGGCTTCGTCGATAACGACGAAGCGAAAGCTCTTGGAGCGGGTCTCGCCCCAGGCCAGGCCAAACTGGTAGGCCAAGCTGGCCGCCAAAATGGTGTAGGCCAGTTTTTCTTTTTGCCCGCCCGACTTGCCGCCCGCGTCTGAATAGTGTTCGTGTTCGCGCTGGTCTTCGCGCCAGCGTTCGCTGGCGGCAAACACAAACCAGTTGCGCACGTCAGTGACCTTGGCGGTCCAGCGCCGGTCTTGCTCGGTTTGGCCTTCGCGGCCACGCAGGCGTTCAATGATGTGTTTGACCTGCAAAAACTTGGCTTCGGCGTAGGGGCCGTTGTGCGTATCGCCGCCCAATGTGTCGTCCAGACAGGTACGCAGCTCGGTTTGAAAGTCGCGCACCTCGGCGTCGGGTGTGGTTTGCAGCGCCAGCGCAATGAAGCGGCCCGGGTTGTAGTCGATTTGCGTCAGCGATTGGTTGATGCGCTCAATGCGTTCTTTGATGGTTTCGCGTTCTTTGTTCAGCTGCGAGCTGAAATTGGCCATTTCACGCACCGTGTTTTCGTTCAGAGAGCGCTTGAAGTCGGCCTCAAAACGCGGCAGATCGTCGGCCACGAGCCGCTGCAACAGGCTGCGGTATTCCCCAGCAGAGCCCACCGACACATCGAACTCTTGCGTCTCCACCGGAAAGCGGTGGCTGAAGGTGCGCATGGCGTCGATGATTTTTTCTAGCAAGCGTTTGGCGCGTTTTTCGGTGTTGTCGATGGCGCTTTCCAGGTGGTCGCGCATGTCGCGCTCACGCGCGTCGCACGACTCGACCGTGATTGAGGCCCAGCGCTTGGACTCACCAGCTTCCCCGGCTTCGGCCATTTGCAGGGTTTGCTGCAAGGCTTCTAGGTGCTGCGTCAGTTCTTCAAAGCCGGACGGGGCTTGCGCCATCAAGGCCTCGGCGTCGCGGCGCTGGTTGTGGGCGTCGCTGATTTTTTGCTCGGTTTTGGAGCGTTTGTCGCGCTGCTCCATGCGCTGCTGTTCGGCCGTGTCCCGCTCGGTCTCCAAGGCGCTCAGTTGCCGGTTGAGCGCGGCCAGCACGTCGGAGGCGGCTTCCAGCGCGGCCCGCTCGTCTTTGAGCCGGGCAATTTCCCGGGCGTTGGCGGGCCAGTCCAGGTCGGCAAAGTCTTGAAACTCTTCCAACTTGGCCAGGTTTTCCAGCCGTTCGCGGATGGCCCGCTGCTCTTGTTGCAGATCGGCAATTTTTTGGCCCAGCGTGCCCAAGCGCGCCTCGCACACGCGCAGCTTGCTCTCTAAAACGGCCAGCTTGGCGGCGTTGCTCCAGCCCAGCACATAGCGGCTGCGGTCGTCCAGGCGGTGGCGGTCGTCTTTTTCGTGGCGCTCGCCGCTGGTTTTGATGTGCCCGGCGCGGGTGATGGCCCGGGGCTCGGCGCGAAACTGCTCCGGCGTGGTGCAGCAGGCGTGGTCAAAGCGGCGCGCCACTTCGTTTTCCAGCCAAGCGTAAAACGGTGAATCGGGCTTGGTGGCGATTTTTCGGGCCAGCGCATGCGCGGGCGCGGGCTGCGCGGGCCGCTCGCTGCGGGCCGGGTCGCGTACCCGAAAGTACACCAGCCGCCCTTTCAGGTGCGTGTCGTCCACCCACTGCGCCACCCGGGCGTAATGCACTTCCGGCACCAGCAACGACAGCGCAAAGCTGTGCAGCAAGCGTTCGGCGGCGCCTTCCCAGTCGCGGGCGTCGTCGTGCACTTGCAGCAGTTCGCCAGCAAACGGCATGCTGTCTTCGCGCAAACCCAGCGCGGCGCACAGCGCGGCGCGCAGGGCGATGTGTTGCGCTGCCATGTTGCTGCGCCGTGCGCGCAGGCTGTGTATTTCGTCTTGCAGGCTGTTGCGCTCCTGGCGCCCTTGGGCCATTTCCACGCTGAGTTCGGTCAGCGTGTTTTGCACCTCGGCATCGCGCTCGCTGTCGGCCAAGCGGCGCTGGCCGCAGCCTTGCTGCTGGGTTTGCAGCTCTTCGCGGTTGGCCACTTGCAGCAGGCCCAGGCTGCGGCGCAGTTGGTCGTAGCGCTGGGCGTTTTTTTGGCGCCGGTTCAGCTCGGTTTGCTGGCGCTGCATTTCGGCATCGAGCTGCGCCATGCGGTCGCCACCGCGCTGGGCGATACTCAGCCGCAGTTCGCTTTCTTTGCTGCGCAAATCGCGCAGCAGCGCCTCCAGCCGTTCCACCTTGGCCGTCTCGCTGGCCAGTTGCAGGCCCAGGTTGTCCAGCCGCTGGTCCAGCAGCGCCCGTTTGCGGCCCGCAAACCAGGGCTTGAGCGCTTCGCGACACTGGCGCAAGCCGGTGGCTTGGTCCACCCAGGCGGTGTGTTGGTCGCAGTCGGCCACCAGCGGCGTGAGCAAATTCACCTGTTCTTTGGCCTTGAGCACGGCGGCGTGGGCGCGGCTCAGGTCGTCAAAATGGGCCAACAGCCCGGCGATGCGCGGCGCCACATCGAACGGCTCCAGCATGTGGTGGCGCACAAAGTCGGTCAGGTTGCCCACCGATTTCATCGACACGGTTTGGTGAAACAGGTCCAGCGCCTGCTCACCCATGCCGCCAAAGCGGCGGCGAAAGTGCGCGCTGTAGGGCGGAAAGCTGTCAAACAAACTCACGCTGTTTTTGCGCAGACGGCTGCGCAGCGCGGTCACCGTGGTGCCGAAGTCAGAAAAATCTTGCGTGATGGACAAGGCTTTGTCGGCCACGGCGTACAAGCGCTCGGGCTGGCCAAAGCTGTCTTTGAGCCAAAACACCTGGGCCAGCGTCACGGTTTGGTCGTAGCCCGCGTTGTGAAACACGCCCAAAATCACCGCGTAGTCGCTGGCGCTGCGCAGCGCCACCGGCTTGGCGTGGCCGCTGGCCTCGTTGCGCTCTGACTTGTAATGCCCCAGCACATACGAGCGCAGCGAGCGCTCACGCGCATCGGCCCCGGCGGCCTTGTTGTAGGCCACGCGGTGCGCGGGCACCAAGAGCGTGGTGATGGCGTCCACCAAGGTGGATTTACCCGAGCCAATGTCGCCGGTCAACAAGCCATTGCGGCCATCCAGCGCCAGTGTCCACACCCGTTTGTCGAAGGTGCCCCAGTTCAACACCTCCAGCCGCGTGAGGCGAAAACCGGCGGGCGGGTGGGCTTCAAGCTCCATCGGTCGCCCCGGTTTCTGGCGCGAGCAGTTGCCGCTGGTAGGCAGCCAGACGCTCGTCAAAGTCGGCCAGCCATTGGGCGTCCACAAAGGCTTTGAGGATGCGGCGCACCTCGTACACCGGCTCTTGCGCGGGCCGGGCGGCTGCGCCGTCGGTGCCGGTTTTGAGGCGGCGCACAAAGCCCAGCTCCACCACCTTGCCCATTTGGGTGTCGATCTGGTCGATCAGTTTGGATTCGTTGGAGCCCGTCGGCAAGAACACGCGCACCAACTCCACCACCGCGCTGCGCGTGAGTATCAAGCGGGTGTCGCCGCCACTGGCATCGAATTCGGCGAGTTTTTTGCGCAACAAGGCCAGCAGCAAACTGACCTGAAAGCTCAGCGGTTGGCGGCGCACCAGGCGCGGCAGTTTGTCGGCGCTGCTCTCGTCCACCGGCTGGGCGCGCACAAAGGCATAACCCTCGGCCTCGTCCACTACCAAATCCAGCGCCAACACAGCCACGTAGTCGCGCACCCGGGCTTGCAGTTGCAGCAAAGCGGCCCACTGCGCGGCGTCGTCTTCGCGGTATTGGACGCCTTTGAGCAAGGGCACGACCAGGCGGGTGAGGTCGGGTTGGGGCGCGTTGGGCTGGGGCGGTGTCGTGTGGGTTAGCGGTTCAGGGGTCATGGGTGGCATGGGCTTCAATGGTTGAGAAACGACGTTGGTGTCGAGCAGCATCATTCAAAGCGAACCGGTTCTGTGGGGGACCTGTCGCGCTCGATCGCCAGATCGAAGCCCCCTGTCTGATGGCCCATTTCAGCGAGCAATGAACCCAACTTGATGCGGCCTTCTGGCCGTACTAAGTCCGACAAACCCGCCACATCCAAGTCCGCGGGCACTCCTTTGCGCCGACTCTTGATAAGTGCGAAGCCGCTTCTTACTGCTTGCTGCGGGGAACGCACAGCCCGAAGCGCAATGTGGTCGCCCTCAATCGAAAAGCTGATCGCCATCCCTTGCTTGAGCCCAAAGCGCTGCCGGACTGCGCGGGGAATCGTGACTTGGCCTTTGCGGGTTAACGTGGTTTGCATGGCATTTCTCCGGTCAGTGTCACTGGGTAATACAGGCATGATGACCGATCACGGTTGACGCCATCGAAGCCCTTACAACCATTCTCATTTGAAAAGTTCGGGAGAGCCCCCACCCCAACCCTCCC
>JAUXXN010000040.1 GCA_030684755.1 Hydrogenophaga sp. | reverse complement strand
TAGTTTTCCTGGGTGTAGTCGTAGCGCGCGAACTCGACCGGGCGCAAGCGCTTGACGTTCCAGGTGTGAAAGTACTCGTGGCTGATCAGCCCGAGCAGGGTGGTGTAGCCGTCGGTGGCTTTGAGCGTGGCGGGCTTGGCTGTTGATGTGTTCAGGCGCGGCAGGTCGGCGCGTTGACAAATAAGAGCTGTCGAGTTGCGGTGTTCCAGCCCGCCATAACCGTCGGCGCTGGCGTGCATCATGAACACATAGCGCTCAAAAGGCGGTGCTTCATCACCATGCCAGAAGGTGATCTGCGCTTCGCAAATGCGGCGGGTGTCGTCCAGCAGGCGCTCACCGTCAAGCCAGGCGCCCGCGCCGCTCACCACAAAGCGGTGCGGCACGCCGCCAGCGGTGAAGCTGCCGCTCCAAAAGTGCCCCATTTCCACCGGGCAGTCGGCCAGTTCGTCGTAGTTTTGTGCCCTGTAGTGGCCAAAGCCGTCGCTGTCCACGCTGCACGGTTCAAGGCCCGTGGCCACCTGCCAACCGGCGGTGGCCGGGCTTGGCACGAGTTCCAGCGCGTGTGGCTGGTCTTCTTGGCCCTGCACTTGCAGGCACAGGCTGGTGGCGTTGAAGAAGCCGCGTGTGGTGTCCAAAAAAGCGGTGCGCACCGAGGCGTCCAGCGCGTACACGGCGTAACGCAATTCCAGCGGCTGGCCGGGCACCGCAGCGGCTTGCCAGCGGTGTTTGTCGAGCTGTTTGAGGGCCACCGGCTGTCCGCCTTGGGTGGCGCTCAGGCCTTGCAGGTGCTGGGCAAATTCGCGCACCAGGTAGCTGCCCGGAATCCACACCGGCAGGCTGACGCGCTGGTTTTGGGTCGGCTGGTCAATGCGCAGCGTGACGGCAAACAGGTGCGCCTGCGCGCTGTGCACCGCCACGGTGTAATGCAGCCCGGCGGGCGCCGTGGCTGGGCGGGCAGGTTGGCTGGCGGCGGTGTTGCGTGCGGTACTCATAAAGCGCCTGCACCCAGAAAGCAGCTCAGGGCGGCCACGCTGGAGAGGCGAAACCGCAGCGTGAGCCAGTGTTGCAGGCCCGCCTGCACATACAGCGTGCGGTCAGCCAAGTAACACAACACCAACACAAAGCCCAACCACGCCAGGCCGGCAAACGGCGGCATGAGCAGCCCCGGCCAGGCCAGCAGCGAGGGCACAACGCCCCAGAGCAGGTGGTTGCGCTGGGCGTGGTGGGGCACTTCACCGTGAGCCGCAGCGTGTCGGGCGGCCAGCCAGGCAATGCCCCAATGCACGCCACCCATGAACGACGCGATCAATGCCGCATACCCAGCCAGCGCAATGGCCACCCAGGCTTGCAGATCCACCTTCACCAGCCAGACCAAGGCGGCCAGCAACACAAAGGGAATGAGCCCGGCGTGCCCCAGCGTGCGGGCCAGGGCGGTGTCGTTGGGGTCGTGCAGCACGGGTTGGGCGGTGGCGGCGGTCATGGGGTAGGGTTTGAACGCGGGTTCAGGGTTTGGCTTCGGTCAGGAGTTTTTCAATGCGGGCGCTGTCGATGGCTCCGGGCACGCGCGAACCGTCCGCAAAGATGATGGTGGGCGTGCCGGTGATGCGGGCCTTTTTGCCAAACTCCACGTTGCGGGCCACGGCGGCGGGGTCGCAGCTGGCGGCGGGCGGCGTTACGTCGCGCACCATCCAGTCCATGTAGGTCTTGGCCTTGTCCTTCGAGCACCACACGTTGCGCGACTTTTCGACCGAGTCGGCGCCGAGCACCGGGTACAGGAAGAGGTGCACGGTCACGTTGTCGATTTTCAGCAGGTCGCGTTCGAAGCGTTTGCAGAAGCCGCAGTTGGGGTCGCTGAAAACGGCCATCTTGCGCTTGCCGTTGCCGCGCACGATGGTGAAGGCGTCTTTGACCGGCAGGTCTTTGAAGGCAATGGCGCTGAGCTTTTCTATCCGCTGCTCGGTCAAGTCGATCCGGGCCTGGGTGTCGATCAGCGAGCCCTGGATCAGGAAGTCGCCCTTTTCGTCGGTGTAGAAGATCTCGCTCTGGTTGACGCGCACCTCGTACAGACCCTGCATGGGCGTTTTGCTCACTTCGTCGATCTTGGGCAGGTTAGGCAGCCGCTCGGCCAGGTTTTTGCGTATGGCCGCTTCTTGCGCGAGGGCACCCATGGAGAGGGCGGCCAGCACAGTAAACAAGAGAGTTTTGATGGGTTTCATGGCGAGGCCCGGGTAGGGCGAATGGGTGAAAAAAGTGTGTGTCAGCCGCTGATGCCAGAGGCCTGGCGGGCAATCCAGTGTTTGAGCGCTCCGCTGCGTTCAAACCCCTTCATGCCCCAGTTGCGCAAGGCCTGAACGCGGCTGTCGGCGTGGGAAAACAGGCCAAACAGCCCGTCGGTCACCCAGCCCATGGCGGCCACGTCGGCTTGCCGCGCGCGCTCGTAGCGCCGCAGCAGCTTCAGGTCGCCCAGCTCGCGCCAGTATTCGCGCGTTTGCAGCACGCGCGCCAGTTCGGCAACGTCGGCCAGGCCCACGTTGAGTCCCTGCCCGGCCAGCGGGTGCATGGCGTGGGCCGCGTCACCCGCCAGGGCCACACCGCCACCGCCCTGTTCAGGGCGCAGGCGGGCGATCCAGCGGCGTGCACGCGACAGCTCCAGCGGCCAGGCCTGCGCCGGGCTCTGCAGCTGCATGTCGCCCAGCACCGCTGCACAACGCGTTTGCACCGCCTCGGCCAAGGCTTCGGCGGGTGCAGCCAGCCATTCGTCAGCTTGCTGCGTGGGGACAGACCAAACCAACGCCACCGAGTTCCCCTGCGCGCCACCCAGCGGCAGCAAAGCCATGATTTCGCCGTTTTGAAACCACTGCCGCGCCACGCCGCTGTGCGGTTGCGCGCAGGTCAGCCGGGCGGCCAGCGCTTTGTGCGGGTAGGGGCGCACATCAAATTCCAGCCCCAGTTCGTCGCGGGTGCGGCTGCGTTTGCCCTCGCAAACCACCGTGAGTGCGGCGGGTGGGGCTTCGGTGAAGCATTCAATGCCGCTTTGAAAACCCACCGCGTCGGCCAGGCGGCGTTCCAGCGCGGGCACGTCCACGATCCAGGTGAGCGCGTCAGCGCCCAGGCCAGCAGAAGAAAACTGCACCTCACCACCATCGTCGCCCCACACCTGCATACCCGTTACCGGGGTGATGGCGGGCAGGTCGGCGTTGGGGGCTGCCATGGAAGGCTCTGGCCAGGCCCGCACCGACTGCAACAAGGCGCGCGACGCGGCGTTGAGCGCGTAGGCGCGCACGTCGGTGCCGCTGGCCTGGGGCGCCGGGCTGACCAGCGCCACTCGCAGCCGCTCGCGGGCCAGCAGCAGGGCCAGGGTCTGGCCCACCACGCCGCCGCCGCGGATGGTCACGTCGAATCGGCGGCGGGCAGAAGAGCCAGAGGGTGTTTGTGACATGGGTTGATTTTAGGAGCAGGGCACAATTCGGCGTTATGCCCATTTTGACGACCCCACGGCAGGCGCTGCGCCGCCCTGGGGCACACCCGTTGACCGCTTGCCCGGAGTACCCATGAGTCCAACCCCAGCCCCCCAAGACGTGCAAGCCACCATCGACCAGCTTTGGGTGTATCCGGTGAAATCGTGTGCGGGCATTGCCCTGCCCGAAGCGGAGCTGACCGACACCGGCCTGGCCTATGACCGCACCTGGATGGTGGTGGACAGCACCGGGGAATTCGTCAGCCAGCGCGAGTTGCCGCGCATGGCGCTGATCCAGCCCGCCTTCAAAATGGGGCAGCTGGTGCTGCGCGCCCCCGGCATGCTGGCCCTGCACTTGGCGCTGGACGCGGCCGAGACGCCGCTGCGCGTGCGCGTGTGGGACGACGAGGTGGACGCCTACGACATGGGCGACGTGGCCGCGCAATGGTTCAGCGACTTTCTGGGACCCGACGCCCCCGCCGACCTGAAGCGCCTGCGCCTGGCCCGCTTTGACCCCGCTGTGCGCCGCCTGTGCAGCCCCCAATGGACCGGCGGGCGCGAAGCCACCACTCAGTTTGCCGATGGTTTT
>JAUXXN010000035.1 GCA_030684755.1 Hydrogenophaga sp. | reverse complement strand
CGAAGAAGGCAGCACCACGGCTAGAGTCGCGGCTAGAGTCGCGGCTAGAGTCAGCGTTAGCAGCCAGGGTGGTTGTGGTGCTGGCCGAAGCCGAAGCCGGCAAGGCCCAACTGGCCCGGTCGCTGGGGCATCAAACCGTTTCGGGCGAGTTGCACAAGCAAGTCAGGCGTTTGCTTGTGCAGGGCTTCATTGAAATGACCCTGCCCAACAAACCCAACAGCCGCCTGCAAAAATACCGTCTCACCCCCGCAGGCCGTGCTTTGCAGGTGGGTTCAGATGCACATGAGCGCAACATGCCGTAGCTGCCTGTGCCATACCATTCAGCGCAAAAGCCATTTATAACCATGGATCGAACCATCCGGGCCACCTGCCATTGGACAGAAAGCACACCATGCTGATCGACTTCTTCTACACCCTGCGCGCGGCCAAGTTGCCGGTTTCGGTCAAGGAATACCTGACGCTGCTGGAAGCCATGCAGGCCGATGTGGTGGGGCCGCGCAACCCCGACGCTTGCTCCATGGACGATTTCTATTACCTGGCTCGCACGGCGCTGGTGAAGGACGAGAAACACTTTGACAAGTTCGACCGCGCTTTTGCCGCCTATTTCAAAGGCGTGGAGATGTTGGCAGACTTCACCAAGCCCATTCCGGCGGACTGGCTGCGCAAGGAGATTGAGCGCATTTTGTCGGACGAGCAAAAGGCCAACGCGCCCAAGATGGACTGGGACGAGCTGATGGAGACGCTGAAAAAGCGGCTGGAAGAGCAGAAGGAACGCCACGAAGGCGGCAGCAAGTGGATCGGCACCGGTGGCACATCGCCGTTTGGCCATGGCGGATCGAACCCGCAGGGTATCCGCATTGGTGGCAAGGGCGGGAACAAAACTGCGGTGAAGGTGTGGGACCAGCGTGCTTACCGCGACTACGACGACACCCAAGAGCTAGGCACACGCAACATCAAGGTGGCGCTGCGCCGCTTGCGCAAGTTTGCCCGCGAGGGCAACGACCTGGAACTGGACTTGCCCGACACCATCCGATCCACCGCCGCCAATGCGGGCTGGCTCGACATCAAGATGATTCCCGAGCGGCACAACAACGTGAAGGTGTTGCTGTTGATGGACGTGGGCGGCACCATGGACGACCACATCCAGCGCGTGGAAGAGCTTTTTTCGGCGGTGAAAAGCGAGTTCAAACACCTGGAGTTTTATTACTTCCACAACTGCGTGTACGACTACATGTGGAAGAACAACCGGCGCCGCTTTGCCGAGAAGTTTTCCACCTGGGACATCTTGCGCAAATACAACAAGGACTACAAACTCATTTTTGTGGGCGACGCGACCATGAGTCCGTATGAAATTTTGCAGCCCGGTGGCAGTGTGGAATACAACAACGAAGAGGCTGGCGCCGAGTGGCTGCAGCGACTCACGCACACGTTTCCCAAATTCGCCTGGATCAACCCGGAACCGCAGGGCGTGTGGCAGTACCGACAGAGCATCAGCGTGATCCAGCAGCTCATGGGCCAGCGCATGTACCCGCTGACCCTCAAGGGCCTGGAAGACGCCATGAGAATGCTGTCGAAATAAGCCACGGAATGAACCTTTTTTCCCCGAGCCGTGTGGGTTCTACACGGCTGAACCTGCTGGCACTGGCCTGGCTGCTGCCCACATGGGCGCTGGCGCAGCCCGAAGCGCTAGCCCAGAGCGCCCCAACGGAGTTGGCTGCGCCGTTGCCGCCCACTGAAGCGCTCATCGACACGGAAACCGAGCCTTCCGTGAAAGCACCCACGGCACCGCGCCGCCGCAGCGACACGCCCCGCCCGCCCGCAGAACCCCGTTTTGACATCGACCTGCAAGCCAAGGCCGATCTGCGCGATTTTTTGTTGCGCCACTTGGAGCTGCAGCGTTTTCGCACCTTGCGCGACCTGGACGCCAACGAGTTGGAGCGTCTGCTGGAGGCAGCCCCAGACAACCTGCGCGGCCTGCTGGGTACGTTGGGGCATTTTTCGCCAGCGATTCAGGTCGGCCTCACACCCGCCGCACCGAGCACACCGACCTCTACCGCCACGGAAACCAACCGAGGCCATCTGGGCACGGTCAAGATCCAGGTCGAAGCCGGGCCGGTGACTCGGATAGCGACGGCCAACGTGTACTTCAAAGGCGACATTGCCACCGCCCCCGAAGCCGCCGAACAGCGCGAAGCCATCCGCCGCAGCGGCACGCTGGCCACTGGGGTGGCCTTTTCGCAAGCCGACTGGGACAGGGCCAAAACCACCGCTCTGCGCCAGCTGACCGCGCAGCGCTACCCCGCAGGCCGGATCGAGAACAGCCTGGCCGACATCGACGCCGCCACCCAAAGCGCCAACCTGTACATCGAACTGGACTCGGGGCCTTCGGTGCAAGTGGGCGCGGTGCAGGTGGAAGGCATGGAGCGCTACGACCCCGCCATGGTCGAGCGGATGGTGCGGCTGGCCGGGCTTACCCCTGGCAGCGACTACGACTTGGCCCAACTGCAGGCAGCCCAACAGCGCTTGGCCGAAAGCGGCTATTTCGACTCGGTGTTTGTGTACATGGACCCCGCCAACAACCCGCAGGCCTCACCCGTGGTGGTGCAGGTTCGCGAGACGAAGCGCAAGATGCTGGTGCTGGGTGTGGGCGGCAGCACGGACAAAGGAGCCCGGTTGTCGGTCGAGCACACACACCACCGCGTGCCCGGCATCGGCTGGCGTGCCCTGAACAAACTCCAGCTGGAACGCGACGACCAACTGGCCAGCACGGTCTGGAGCGCGCCGGTGGACGACCGGGGTTGGCGCTGGATCAGCAGCGGCCAGGCAGCCCGCCAGATCGACAACTTCACCACCACCACCAGCCAGCGCCTGCGCGCCGGACAAGCCCAAGACACCGACGACCTGGACCGAAGTTTCTTTCTGCAATACGACCGCGCACGGGCCGTCAACAGTGCCCTGCGCAGCCTGCTGCCAGCGCCGACCGAGTCGTCGGTGTCGGCCAACTACGCATGGACCCGCCGGCGCTTCAACGACCCGGTGTTCCCCGAATCGGGCTACGGCCTGGGTGTGGAACTGGGCGTGGGCACCACGCTGGGCGACACACGTCGGCCGTTCACCCGCGCGCAGACCCGCTGGCTGGGTTATTGGCCTATCAGCGCACTCAGCGGAGAACCGCGCACCGCGCCTCTGGGCGAGGCACGGCCTGCACCCGACGATACCGGCCGCGCTGGCCGCTTGGCGCTGCGGCTGCAGGGCGGCGCCCTGTGGGCCCAGCAAAGTGCGCCGGTGCCCGAAACCCAGTTGTTCCTGACCGGTGGCGACTCCACCGTGCGCGGTTACGGCCTGCGCGACATTGGCGTGCCGCAAGCCGACGGCAGCGTGTCACCAGGCCGCTACCTGGCGGTGGCCAGCTTCGAATGGCAGCGTCCGGTGTGGCGCAACGGCGTGCGCTCTCCGTGGGAAAGCGTGGTGTTTCTGGACGCCGGCGCGGTGGCCAACATGCCAAGCGAACTGCGCCCGCAATGGGGCATGGGCGCAGGCATGCGCTACAACAGCCCAGTGGGGCCTTTGCAGGTGGACCTGGCCTACGGCTTGAACAGCAAGCGCCTGCGCCTGCACCTCAACGTGGGCTTCACCTTCTAACGCGGTATGAACAGCCCGACACCCCCAGATCCCAGCGCAACGGCAGCGCCCTTGGTCAGCGCGCGCCGCAGGCCCCTGCGCGCTGCGGTGCAGACCATCGCCGCCACCGCGCGCGGGGTGGGCTGGCTGAGCGTGTGGCTGCCCGGCGCCGTGCTGGCTCTGCTGCTCGCCGCCGGTGTGGCTCTGTGGATCTGGGCCGCCACCCCGGGCTCGCTGGCCCAAACGCTGGCCTGGGCTCAAAGCTACACAGCCTCCCGAGCGGACAGCACCGGCGTGCTCACAGCAACCGGTGTGCAGGGCAGCCTGCGCGCGGGCGGCCACATTGAACAACTGCAATGGTCGCGCGGTGGCTTAACGGTCAACGCCACCCAAGTACACGCGAGCTTGGGCCCGAACCTGTGGATCGACGCCGCGCTGGGCCGAGGCCTGCACGTGGACGCGCTCGACATCGCCCACTTGGAGATCACCGACCAGCGCCCACCCAGCCCCACCGAGCCGCTGCAAGCACTCACCCTGCCCCTGACGCTCACCCTGCCGTGGACGGTGGACGAACTGGTGCTCAACAACGCCCAGCCGCTGAACTTGCGCGCCATGAAAGGCGTGTACCGCTATGGCCCCACCGACGCGCCACTGGCACCCGGCGTCCCGGATGCGCACCGCCTCACACTGGAGTCGCTACAG
>JAUXXN010000663.1 GCA_030684755.1 Hydrogenophaga sp. | reverse complement strand
TAGGGTGAGGGCAGACCCCATGGCCTTGCACCTCGCAAACGCCCCCCTCCCTCTTCTTGTGGGAGAGGGGGTCAACACCACCCGCTCCACCTGCCCGTATTGCGGCGTGGGCTGCGGCGTGCTCATTGAAACCCAGGGCCGCGAAATCACCGGCGTGCGCGGCGACCCGGACCACCCCGCCAACTTCGGCAAACTCTGCACCAAGGGCACCACACTGCACCTCACGGCCACACCGGCTGTGACCCGCCAGACCCGGCTTTTGCAACCACTACAGCGGCTCACACGCACATCAGCCCCAACGCCCCTGGGCTGGAACGCCGCGCTGGACCTGGCCTCTGACCGCTTCGCAAAAATCATCAGCGAACACGGCCCCGATGCGGTGGGCTTCTACATCAGCGGCCAGTTGCTGACCGAGGACTATTACGTCTTCAACAAACTGGCCAAGGGGCTCATCGGCACCAACAACGTAGACACCAATTCCCGCCTGTGCATGAGCAGCGCGGTGGCAGGCTACAAACTCACGCTGGGGGCCGACGCGCCGCCCGCGTGTTACGACGATGTGGACCTCGCCACCTGCTTGTTCATCGTCGGCAGCAACGCCGCCTTTGCGCACCCGGTGCTGTTTCGGCGCATTGAAGAAGCCAAGAAAAAGAACCCGGCCATGAAGGTGATCGTGGCCGACCCGCGCCGCACAGACACCGCTGGCTTGGCCGACCTGTATTTGCCGCTGCAACCCGGCAGCGACGTGATGCTGTTCCACGGCATGTTGCACACCATGCTGTGGGAAGGTTGGATCAAGCCCGACTACATCGCGGCCCACACCACCGGTTTCGAAGCCCTTAAAACCCTGGTGCGCGACTGCACACCTGAGCGCGTGGCCTATGTTTGCGGCCTGCGCAAAGAAGACATTTACACCGCCGCGCAGTGGTTTGCCACGGGAGCGAACAGCGACCCACACGCGCGCGCCGCCACGCTCAGCCTGTATTGCCAGGGCCTGAACCAAAGCAGCAGCGGCACGGCGAAAAACGCCACCCTCATCAACCTGCACCTGGCCACCGGCCAGATCGGCAAGCCTGGCGCTGGGCCCTTCAGCCTGACCGGCCAACCCAACGCCATGGGCGGGCGCGAAGTGGGCGGCCTGGCCAACCTGCTCAGCGCCCACCGCGACCTGGCCAACCCCGCGCACCGCGCCGAAGTGGCCGCGCTGTGGGGCGTGGCCGA
>JAUXXN010000459.1 GCA_030684755.1 Hydrogenophaga sp. | reverse complement strand
GGCGCTGGCGGTGGTGGTGAACCTGGTCGAATTGTTGTGCACCGCAGGCCTGCCTGCCATTTACACCGCTGTGCTAGCGCAGCAGCAACTGGGCCCGACCGCGCACCTGGCTTACCTGGCTCTGTACATCGTGGGCTACATCGCCGACGACACGCTGATGGTCACGCTGGCCGTGCTGGCGCTCAACCGGGGCAAGCTCACCGAGCGCGCCGGGCGCGGACTGAAGCTGCTCAGCGGCATGGTGATGCTGGCACTGGGGCTGGTGTTGCTGCTCAGGCCTGGGTGGCTGGTGTGATTCCATTTTCACGCGACAGCGGCTTTGCCGTTAGCCGCCTGCGCCGCCGCCATGCCCCGCTGCACGTTCACCTGAAACAGCAGCACCAGACCAGCCACAAAAAACAGGCCGGTGGATGCAATCGCCAAACGGTGGTTGCCATCGGTCAGCCAGGTGACCAGGCCGTAGGTCATGGGGCCGAGGATGGCTGAGAGGCGCACCGCAAAGGTCCACAAACCGTAAAACTCAGCGCGGCGCAGTTCGGGCGCCAGCACGCCAGCCAGCGCGCGCCCAGCCGACTGGCTGCTGCCCATACAAAGCCCGGCCAGCACAGCCGCAACCCAGAACAACCCCGGCCCGGTGGCCATCGCGGCCAGCACACTCATGACGATCCAGCCGGCCAAGGTGACGGCCAGCGCAGGCCGGTGGCCGATAAGGTCTTGCACATAGCCCCAGGCGAAGGCACCGATGGCCGCAGCGATGTTGACCAGAAAAATCAGCATCATGGTTTGGGTTTGCTGGAAACCCAGCACCTGCTGCGCATACACAGCGGCCAGGGCAATGACCACCGAAATACCCGCTTGGTAAGCCACCGAACAGGCCAGCAGCGCGGTGAAATCCTGAAACGAACGCGCTTCACCCCATGTGCGCTTGAGCCGCTTCAGCGAGGCGCGCAGGCCTGCGTCTTCTGTCGGTTTGGCTTGCGGGCGCGCATGTTCTTTCAGCAGAGCAAACGTCACCAAGGCCGAAGCCCCAAAAATGCCCGCCGTGATCAGCATGGTCACTGGCACAAAGTGCGAGGCAGGCAGGCCCTGCCCTTGCGCCCAAATCACATACCACAGGCTCAGCCCCAGCGTGAGCATGCCGCCGAAGTAACCAAAACTCCAGCCCCAGCCCGACACACTGCCCATGCGGTCGTCGCGGGCCAGCTCGGGCAAAAAAGCGGCGATCAGCGAATCGCCGTAGCTGTAAAACACGTTGGACAAAATGATGGCCACCAGCGCCCAAGCCACATCGCCCGGCCCGGCGCCCGCCAGTGCAGCTGTGCCCACCACGCAACCCACGGTGGACAGCAGCAACAACCGCTTCTTGGCCGCCCGCAAGTCGGCGAAGGCGCCGATGGCGGGCATGGTGAGCATCACGATCAAGCTGGAGACGGCCAGCGCGCTGGTCCAAGCCAGCGTGCCCCAGGCCTCGCCGTTGGCCACACTGCCCACAAAGTAGGCGCTGAACACGGCGGTGAGCACCACCGTGGTGTAGCCCGAGTTGGCAAAGTCGTACATGGCCCAACCAAACACCTCGCGCTTGCGCACGCCGGGCTTGAGGGCAGTTTGTGGAAACAGGGGCATGGTGGGCTCGCTATAACTACAACAAACCCCCAGTGTAGTTTTCAAACGGGCAGCGCCGGGTAGTCGGTGTAGCCAGCAGCGCCGCCACCGTAAAAGGTGTTGCGGTCGGGCTTGTTGAACGGGCCGCCTTGGCGCAAGCGGGCCACCAAATCGGGGTTGGCAATAAAGGATTTACCAAACGCAACCAGGTCGGCACCGTCGGCCAGCGCTTGCTGCGCCAGCGCCAGGTCGTAGCCGTTGTTCACCATCCATGCGCCCTGCCCGCCCGCGCTGCGGTAGGCGGTGCGCAAAGCCACGTAGTCAAACGGGCGGTCTGCCAGTTCGCGCGGGCCGCCGGTGGCGCCTTCAATCAGGTGCAGATACGCCAAGCCCAAAGGGGCCAACTGGCGCACCACATAGTCAAACAACGGCTGCGGGTCGGCGTCCACCACATCGTTGGCGGGCGTTACCGGCGACAGGCGGATGCCGGTGCGGCCACTGCCAATGGCGTCGGTCACGGCCTGCACCACTTGCAGCAACAGGCGAGCGCGGTTTTCTACGCTGCCGCCGTAGGCGTCGGTGCGCTGGTTGCTACCAGTTTTCAAAAACTGGTCCAGCAAATAGCCGTTGGCTGCGTGAATTTCCACGCCATCAAACCCCGCCTCAATGGCGGCCAGCGCAGCGCGGCGGTAGTCGCCCACGATGCCGGGCAGCTCGTCCAGCGCCAGCGCACGCGGCTCAGACGTGTCCACAAACGTGGGCACACCGTCCACGATGAGCACGGTTTTGGTGTTGGCACGGACAGCCGAAGGCGCCACCGGCGCACCCTGGTTGGGCTGCAAACTGGTGTGCGACACGCGGCCCACATGCCAAAGCTGCGTCACGATCTTGCCGCCCGCAGCGTGCACCGCGTCGGTCACCTGCCGCCAGCCCGCCATCTGCTCGGGCGCGTACAGTCCCGGCACATCGGCATAACCCTGGCCCTGGTGGCTGATGGGCGTGGCCTCGGTGATGAGCAAACCCGCCGTGGCGCGTTGGCTGTAATACGTGGCCATGAGCGGCGTAGGCACAGCGCCCGGCGCACGGTTGCGCGTGAGCGGCGCCATGACGATGCGGTTCGCCAATTGCAGGCTGCCCATGGCGAGGGGCGAAAACAGGGAGGTGTCGGACATGGTGTTTACCGGAAGAACAAGATGCCGCGAGTATCCAGCAGTGGCCGCATGGGCACTGTCGCGCACAAAAATGGTCGGCTGCGTAGCCAGCGCTTTCAGCTACGGATGAAGCACGGGCAGCATTTGCGTACTGAGCGTTTCGTTTGTTGCGAATAATGCTGCATTTTGACGCGCTGCGAAGCATCAGCCCCCAGACCGCAGCCTTCAGGAGCGCGCATGAAAAACCCAGAAGTTCTCGATCCAGCCAACGCCGCCGAAGCCGAAATGGCCGCCGTGGCCCACCAGTGCTTGGTGGCGGCGCTGGACCATTCCAACGCGGATCACATCAACATCATTTTGGATGTGGGCACCGACGGCGATGACCAACACGAAACACCCGTGCTGAAGCTGCCACCCCGCGCCTTGCGCTTTTTTGCCGACGTGTTGCGGCAAATGGCCAAACAAGAGCCCATGTTGCTGGTACCGCAAAAACACGAACTCACCACCCAAGAAGCGGCCAACTTTCTGAACGTGTCGCGCCCCTTTGTCATCAAGGAAATTGAGGCCAACCGCCTGAAATGCCGCAAGGTCAACCGCCACCGCCGCATCGAATTCGAAGAACTGCGCCGCTACCAAGCCGCGCAGCAACAGCAATCTGAACAGGCCCTGCAAGACATGACGCAACTGTCTGAAGCGCTGGGGCTGGAGGAGTTTTAAGTGACGGGCTCGGCAAGGTTTACGGCCATCTTGGATGCCAACGTTCTGTACCCGCAACTGATCCGCGACACCCTGCTGAGTCTGACCGTTGAGCGCCTGTACCACTCGCGCTGGAGCGCCACGATTCACGCAGAGTGGACACGCAACTTGGCCAAAGACCAGCCAGAACTTGCTGCTGGACCAACCCGGCGCGGCCAGCAGAAGAACTCATCGCAGCGTTTGAGAAACGGGGCCTGCCCATGACGGCGGACTTGAAGCGAGGCAGTCAAGCTGATTTGACGGGCGAATTTTGGGCGATACGGCTCAAGAATTGAGGCGTATTTTGAAAAATATGGCTCACATGCACACCGCCGGTAGGAAAAATACAAAACCGACCCATCCGACACCGACCACCAGCAACGATATGACGGCCCGTTGTGGCTTGCTGTTGGCCCGCCCTACAGAACTGGCAAAGGGATCTGAAATTTCATTTGGCCGGACCAGCAATTTAAATCCGTCAAATTTCTTGGCGGTGGCGCGCCAAGACAGCATCGTGCGTGATCGGCGCAGTGCAGCGCACGCCCAATCTGCTGCTGACCAAGGGCCGGGACGGGCTTTGATTCTGCCCGGAAATGGGTGCTGGGCGCCGCACATCGCATGGCAGCGGGCGGTGTCCGGCGCGGTGTTGGTCAGTACACGCCGAACACCCGCGCCAAGTCCACCGTGCTGCGCTGGCCGACGTGGGCGGCGTGTTGGTCGAGCCATTGGCGGGCTTGCTGTTGGCCCAGGGCTTTCATGTGTTTGAAGATGGGCAAGGTGGCGACCAACTTGCTCTCTTGGCCCAGCGCGGTCAGTTGCTCTGACGCGGCGAGCATGTGAAACCGTGCGCTCGCCAGTTTGCGTTCGAGCGGGCCGCGTGGCAGCCAACCAGCGTGCGCCTGTGCTTGGGCTTGGCAGTGCCCCAGCAGGCGCATCTCGCTTAAAAAAGCGCTGTTGAACGCAAATTCCAGCGTGCGGTGGCGGATGCCGCTGACGCTGGTGGGCGTATCGGCGTGCAGCAGCGGCGACAGCAGCACCAGCAACACGTCGCGCTGGGCGGGGTCGTCCAGCAAAGGCCAAACCGGCGGGTTGGCGGCGTAGCCACCGTCCCAATACGGCTGACCGTCCACCAACACGGTGTGGTGCAGCTGGGGCAAACAGGCCGACGCCAGCACCGCGTCAACCCCCAATTCGTGTTCGCGAAACAGCCGCAGCTGGCCGGTTTGGGCGTGCGTGGCCGCAATAAAGAGCGGCAGCGGGCAGTGGTGGCGCAGCCGCTCAAAGTCCACTTGGGCCAACACAATGTCGCGCAGCGGGTTGTTGCCAAAGGGGTTGAATTGCTCCGGGGCCAGCAGTTGTGACCATTGCAGCATCAGCCGCACCGCCGGGGGCAGCACCACCCGTTCACCGTTGGACGAGAGCGAGGCCATTTCAAACGGGGCGCTGGTGGCCACGGCGGTCCAAAACTGGTCCAGCGCTTGGCGCGCACCCTCGGGGCCGCCGGTCATGAGGCCGTGGGCCAGGACCACGGCGTTCAGTGCCCCGGCGCTGGTGCCGCTGATGCCGGACACAGCCAGGCGCCCGTCTTGCAGCAGCGTATCGAGCACGCCCCAGGTAAACGCCCCATGCGCGCCGCCGCCCTGCAAACCCAGTTGCACGCCGGGCGGGGTGTGGCTGCGGCCTTGCCAGGCGCGCAGCAGTTGGCGGGGGTTGAGTTGCATGGGCTGGGGGCTCCTGAACGTGGGGCCAGCACCGCGCTGGGCTTGGGGGATGTGCGGGTACGGTGTGGGTGCTGTGTGGGTCGAAATTTAGCCGGGTTGTGTGACGGGGTCATGCCGCAGCACAGCCGCCACCGCCGACACGATGCTGACCGCGTTGCTGGGGTGGGCAATGCAGTCGGTGCTCCAGATGGCGCCCACACCCGCGTCGCGCACCAGTTGTTCGGCGCCCGTTGCAAACAGGGCGTGGGTGACGGCCACGTCCACCGACGCGGCACCGGCTGCGCGCAGCAACTGGGCGGCGCGGGCCAGGGTGTGGCCGGAGCTGGCCACGTCGTCAATCAACACCACGGCGCGCCCGGCCACGGGCAGGGCGGGCAGTTCAATGTCCACCTGCCGGTCACCGTGGCGGGTTTTGCGGCACACGGCATGCGCCCAGCCGTGGCGCTGAGCGGCCACGGCCACCCATTGCAGGGCTTCTTCGTCGGGGCCGATCAACACCACGTCGCGGCGCTGGGCGGCGATGTGGTCGGCCAGCAGCGGGGCGCCGCTGAGCACCACCGCTTGGGGCACAGGCACGGCTTCTTCCAGCGTGGCCACGCGGTGCAGGTGCGGGTCCACGGTGATGACGGCGTCAAACAGGGTGGCCAAAAACGCGCCCACCACGCGCTGGCTGATGGCTTCGCCGGGGTTGAACGCGATGTCTTGCCGCATGTAGGCCAGATAAGGCGCGACCAGCGTGAGGTGC
The DNA here is from genome assembly GCA_030684755.1 of Hydrogenophaga sp. Classification (GTDB taxonomy): domain Bacteria; phylum Pseudomonadota; class Gammaproteobacteria; order Burkholderiales; family Burkholderiaceae_C; genus Hydrogenophaga. The sequence goes on along the minus strand of JAUXXN010000459.1, from coordinate 4,921 downwards.
TGGGCGCCCAGGGTGCGCGCGGTTTTTGCCAGCAGCAACAGCTCGACCAGTTTTTCATTCGGCTGGTGCAGGCCGCGCCACACGACCACGCGGGGCGGCAGGCTGGCGGGCAGGCGCAGGCGCACCTCACCGTCGGGGAAGCGGTGGCGCACCACCACGGCCAGCGCCAAACCGGTGGCATCGGCAGCGGCTTGGGCAGGGGTTTGTTCGTCTTCAAAACACAGCAGGCAACCTGTTGTGTGGGTTGAGGTTGGGGTATCGGTCATCAAAACTCCACAAAAACATGGGGCACTTGCTCGGCGCTGCCGATGCGGTAGCCGTGGGAACGGGCGCTGGCTTGGCGGGCGAATTCCAAATCAGCGGGGTAGCTGGCGTAGATGCGGTAGAGCACGTCGCCCACGGCCACGGGTTCGCCCAGTTTGCGCATCAGGTCCACCCCGGCGCCCTTCACCTTGGGCGCACCGGCGAGGCGGGCGATTTGGGCGATTTGCAGGTTGTCGATGCCGGTTACCACACCCGCCTCAGCGGCCCGTACGTCCAGCGTGAGCGAACCCAACGGCGGGTGGTGGTGGTCAAAATTGCGCGTGCCCTGCGCGGCGATGATGGCGCGCATGTGTGCCAGTGCGCGGCCCGAGTCGAGGATGTCGCGGGCAATTTTGAAGCCGTCACCACCGCGCACGTCGGGGCTGCATTCGATGATACGGCCCGCCAGGCGCAATGATTTTTGGCGCAAATCGTCGGGCGCTTGCGGGTCGTTTTGCAGCACCTGCATCACGTCACGCGCTTCCAACACCGGACCCACACCACGGCCCACGGGCTGGCGGCCATCGGTGATGACCACGTCCAGCGACAGGTGCATGCGCTGCGCCACGTATTCAAACAAGCGGCGCAGGCGCTGCGCTTCTGGCATGGAACGCACCTTGGCGGTGGGGCCAATGGGAATGTCCAGCACCAGATGCGTGGCGCCCGCTGCAATTTTTTTGGACAAGATCGAAGCCACCATTTGCCCCGGCGAGTCGATGTTCAACGGGCGCTCGACCGAAATCAGCACGTCGTCGGCGGGCGACAGGTCGGCCGTGCCCCCCCAGGCCAAGCAGCCTTTGTGCTCGCGCACGATTTCTGTGAGTTGGACAAACGGCAGTTCCACATTGGCCAGCACCTCCATGGTGTCGGCGGTGCCGGCGGGCGAGGTGATGGCGCGCGACGAGGTTTTGGGAAACACCAGCCCGTAGGCCGCCACGATGGGCACCACCAGCATGGAGGTGCGGTTGCCCGGAATGCCGCCGATGCAGTGCTTGTCGACCACCAGCGGCTCATGCCAGTCCAGCCTGCGGCCACTGGCCACCATGGCTTCGGACAAAAAGTACACCTCTTCGCGGTCCAACTCGCTGCGGTTGCTGGCCACCACAAAGGCGGTCAGCTCAATCTTGGAATAGCGCAGCTCGGCAATGTCGCGCACGATGGCGTGAAAGTCTTCGCGTGTGAGGCGCTCACCGTTGATTTTGCGAAACAGCGCGGGAATGGATTCGGGCGGTTCGGCTTGCGACACCGAAGCGGGGTGCCCGTCGGCCACTTCGAGCCGGGCAAACGCGTCTTCTGAAACGCCCAGCTCGTTGCAGCCGACAATGCGGGCGTCGTCCACCACGTTGAGCGTGGCCAGGATGCGCTTGCCGTTGGCCCGAATTTCAACCTTGGACAGGGCCTGAAAGCCTTCAGCCCGGTAAACCGCACAGTCGCGGTGCAGGTAGGCCACGTTCTCGTGGTAGGTGTCGATGGCGACGCGCTTGAGCGTGAGACCGTTGTTGGTTGTGTTGGTTTGTGGCTCCATGCCACCACGATACACCGGCTTGCGGCACCCGAAAACAGGTCAACCCACTACAAGCCGCATGACCGGCATCACCTGCTCAGACTCGGCGCGCCGCTCCAGCGCCAAGCGCATGTTCATTTGCGCCACCTCGGTGTGTTCGGCCGCCAGCGCCTGCGCGCGTGCGCCCTCGCCGCGCTTGAGTGCGTCAAACAGCATGTGGTGCTGCCGGTGGGCGTAAAGCATCCAGTCGCGGTCCAGCGCCACCGTGCCTTGCATGGGCAACATGGCCGAGGCCGGGGCAAACGGCAGTTTGTCGTTCAGCGCCACGGCGCGCTGCAAGGCGCGGTTGCCGCAGGCCGCCAGAATGAGTTCGTGAAACCGGTCGTTCATGATTGCGTAGGCCGCGTAGCTTTCGATCGTGAGCGGGCTCTGCGTCAGCAGGCGGTCGCCTTCGTCCAGACAGGCCTGCAGCTCGCCCTGCAACTGGCGCGGCACGCCGTGTTCGGCCACCAGCCTTGCGGCCATGCCCTCCAGGTGGCCGCGCACGGCGATGGCGTCGGCCACTTCTTGGGCGGTGAACTGGCGCACCAGGTATTTTCCCGTGTCGTTGGCTTCCACCAGGCCCTCTTGCTCCAGCGTCACCAAGGCGCCGCGCACGGGCGTGCGCGAAGCGCCCAGGCGCTCAGCGAGTTGTTGTTCGGCCAGCCGGTGGCCGGGCGCGAACTCGCCGCTGAGGATCAGGTCGCGCAATTGCATCAATACGGTGTCTTGCAGGCTCATGGCGCAAACTGTACACTGAAACTACAAAATGGTATACCGTTTGACTTTTCCACTTTGCAACCACCGCTGGAGACGCCATGAAAGCCGAACTCAACGAACGCATCACCCGGGTAAGCCCCGGCACACCTGGGGGGGCGCTGCTGCGTCACTACTGGCAACCGGTGGCCCTGCTCGACGAGTTTGACCCCGCGCTGGACCCGGCCATGGCGGTACGCCCGGTGAAGGCGGTGCGCGTGCTGGGGCAAGACCTGGTGCTGTTTCGCAACGCCGAAGGCGCTTACGGTCTGCTCGACCGCGACTGCCCGCACCGGGGCGCCGACCTGGCCTTTGGCCGCAACGAGGGCGACGGGCTGCGCTGCCCGTTTCACGGCTGGAAATTTGACGTGAGCGGCCAATGCACCGAGACACCGGGCGAGCCAACGGGCAGCAAGCTGTGCAGCCGCATCCGCCAGCGCAGTTACCCGCTGGTGGAAAAAGCAGGCACTTTGTTTGCCTGGCTGGGCGCCGAGGGCAGCACGCCGCCGCCCTTCCCCGCGCTCGACTGCTTTGAAGCCCCGGCCAGCCACAGCTTTGCCTTCAAAGGCCTGTGGCACTGCAACTGGCTGCAGTCGCTGGAGGTGGGCATTGACCCGGCGCACGCTTCGTACCTGCACCGGTTTTTCAACGACGCTTCGCTGGAAGACAGCTACGGCAAGCAGTTTCGCGGCGCCAGCGTGGGCGAGGTGGGCGGCGAGCGCTGGCCCATGACGAAGGTGATGCGCGAGTTTGGCCAGCCCGAGATTGCGTTCGAGTCCATGCCCTACGGCCTGCGCCTGACCGCGCTGCGCAAGATGACCGACGCGCTGACCCATGTGCGCGTGACCAACGCGGTGTTTCCACAGACCTTTGTGATCCCCTTGTCGGAAACCATGACCATCACGCAAATGCACGTGCCGGTGGACGACACGCACAACTACTGGTACGCCTTCTTCACCAGCTTCGGCGCCCCGGTGGACAAAACCACCATGCGCAACCAGCGCCTGGCCACGGTGACGCTGCCCGACTACGTGCCCAGGTCCGGCCGCCACAACCACTGGGGCTTCAACGCCGAAGAACAGCGCAACCGCACCTACCTGGGCATGGGCGAAGACGACATCAACGTGCACGACCAGTGGGCCTGCGAAAGCATGGGCGCCATACAGGACCGCACCCGCGAGCACCTGGGCACCACCGACAAAGTGATCCTGGCACATCGGCGCCTGCTGCTGCAGGCCATGGACACGGTGGAACAAGGCGGCACGCCGCCGGGCATCGCCGATGCCCAGTTGCACGACCAGATCAGCGGCCCCGACACGGTGGACGGCATTGCCCCGGCGCAAGACTGGCAAGCCTGGTGGCAAGACGCGGTGCGTGCCAAACGCGCGGCGGCCCCCTGGCGCAATCCGGCGGTGCAAGCAGCAACCCGGGCCAACGACACGGCGGGCGCGGCATGAGCCACTTCGCCCAGCGCTGCGGCGTGCACGATGCCGCGCGTGAAGCCGCCTGCCTGCAAACCGCCCGCCGCATTGAAGCCTGCGGTATCGAGCGCGTGCGCCTGGGATGGTGCGACGCTCACGGCATGCTGCGCGGCAAGACGCTCATGGCCCGCGCCGCCATCCAGGCGCTGCGTGCCGGCGTGGGCATGGTCGGCACGATGATGCTGAAAGACACCGCCGACCGCACCGCCTGGAAAGTGTTTGAGCCCGGCGGCACAGCCGACCTGCCCCGCTTTGCCGGCGCCGCCAACCTGATGCTGCTGCCCGACCCCGCCAGCTTCACCGCCCTGCCCTGGCAAGCCCACACCGGCTGGTTGCGTTGCCAGCCCTGGTTTGCCGACGGCACGCCGGTGCCGCTGGACACGCGCCACGTGCTGCAGCAAGCGCTGGCGCGGCTGGCCCAGGCCGGCTACGGGCTCAAGACCGGACTGGAGGTGGAGTTTCACATTTACCGCATCACGGACACATCGCCACAGCTCGACCCCGAACTGGCCGGCTGGCCCGGCCTGCCACCCATGGTGGAAATGATCCACCCCGGCTACAACCTGCAGGCCGAAGCCATGATCGACATGGCCGACGAGCCGCTGGCCATCGTCATGCGCACCGCACAGGCCCTGGGCTTGCCACTGCAATCGCTGGAAATTGAACTCGGCCCCAGCCAGGTGGAAGCGGTGTTTGACGCCACCGACGCCCTCACCGCCGCCGACCAGATGGTGCTGTTTCGCAACGGCGTGCGCCAGGCGCTGCGCCGCGCCGGCTACCACGCCACCTTCATGTGCCGCCCCCCGTTTCCACACATCATGTCCAGCGGCTGGCACCT
>JAUXXN010000637.1 GCA_030684755.1 Hydrogenophaga sp. | reverse complement strand
GCGGCCACCACATCGTCGATGCGGTTGGTGCCGTCAACGACGGAAAATTCGGTGTGCAGGCGCAGGTGTATGAACATGCGGGCATTTTAGAAGGCCCGGCTTGAGATGCCGTGTTGCCCTGTGCACCACCCGAAAAGACGGGCCAACACAAGGGCGCGAATGGCTCAACAGTCCGGCCTCTACCCGTTCATGGGTCTGAGCGTCTCTACCTCAAAACCCACCACGTTGCGGCTGTCGCGGCTGAATTCCACACCAATCAGGTGTATGGGTTCACCCCGTGCGCGGTATTTGTCGGCGTAGCCTTTGTCTTAAATTTGCTGCAAGGCTTTGCCCTGCGGTGTCAGTTCCACCACCTTGAATTCGAACAACAGCACTTCGTTGTTGAACAACACCGCCATGTCAATGCGTCCGTGGTTGGTGGTGTCTTCTAGGCGTATGTCCAGGCCCAGCGCGGCGAAGTAGCTGTAGAAGATGCTGGCGTAGTAGCCTTCCCAGCTTCACCCATGGCTGGACGCAAAAGGCACCACCAACATCACCACCGTGACCCCCACCATCAAACCAGCAGCCAGCGCAATACCGACCCATGCCCATCGGCGTTGGCGTGGGTTCGCCACGGCCTGTTCGCGCCCGCGCGCCATCAGCACCACAGCTCCAGCCATGGCGCCAAACACCATAAACACGGCAAGCCCCTGCTCCACCTTCAGGTTCAACATGAAAGCCCCCTCGCTGGGTTTCACATCGACCAACAAGCTGACCTGACTGCCCTGGCTTGGCCGGTGCTTGGGGTCACCCTTGGACATGCCGTGGCGGGTGTGGCCAGCGCCGTCGGTAAGGTGCCACGCCACCCAGACCATTTCCCGCACGTCATCCGCCCCGAAGCGGCCAGAGCTGCGGGTGGTTCGGGTTTCCACATGAACGGAATCCACCACCACGGTACGGTGGGCATAAAAATTGGGGCCTTCCAGCAGGCCATTAAAAGCGCTGACCAACCCCGTGACGGGCATGGCCCACAGCACCGCCACCACCAGTGTGCGGGCACTCAACCCATTGAGCAGCTTGGTCCAGCGTGGTGCGGTGTACATGGTGGTTGCATGACGGTAAGGGTGAAAAAAACAGCCGCCAGCCGCACCGGGCCAATGTGGCACCGTGCGACTGGCGGCTGGGTACGGTCAACTCACTTGCACTGCGACGCGCTCATGGTTGACGAGGTGGACTTGCCGTGCCCGGCGGCGCGGCAAATCTGGTCGCTTTGGCCGTCCACAATTTTGGCAGCCTCAGAGGCGCTGCCCGCTTTCACCGTGGTGGTGGTGGTGCCGGATGG
>JAUXXN010000631.1 GCA_030684755.1 Hydrogenophaga sp. | reverse complement strand
GAAGCCATCGCCGGTAATTTTTTGGACGGGCTTTCACGCGAAAATTTTCGCATCGCCCATGACATCAGCGCCTACAGTTTCCCGGCCATGGCCAAGGCCGCGCTGCCCATGTTGAACGATAAGTCGGCCCTGCTGACCCTGACGTACTTGGGCGCCTTACGCACCGTGCCCAACTACAACACCATGGGCTTGGCCAAAGCAAGCTTGGAAGCCTCGGTGCGCTACTTGGCCGAAGCGCTCGGCCCGCAGGGCATGCGGGTCAACGGCATCAGCGCCGGTCCCATCAAAACCCTTGCTGCCAGCGGCATCAAAGACTTTGGCAAGCTGTTGGGCATGGTGGCCAGCGCGTCACCGCTGCGCCGCAACGTGACCATTGAAGACGTGGGCAACGTGGCCGCGTTCTTGATGTCCGACCTGGCCAGCGGCGTGACCGCCGAAATCACCTATGTGGACGGTGGCTTCAGCCACACCGCAGGCGTGAGCCGCGACAGCGACGCAGTGGCCTGAAAACGCCGGGACGCCGCCATGAACCGCCCCCCGGTTGCAAACCAGCGTCCCCAAACCGTTACGCGGATTACCAAACCATGACCGCCCGGCGCAGCGTACTGCTGGCCGGGCTTTTTGCTGCGTTGCTGCGCCCCGCCGCCTTTGCACAAACCCCGTCAGGCCAGCGACCCGCCCTAATGCTCTCCGGCGTGTACCGGCTGGGCATACCGCTGCAAGCCTACTGGCTGAGCGAAAAATACGACGGTTTGCGCGGTTTTTGGGACGGTCAACGCCTGCTCACCCGGGGCGGGCAGGTAGTGCAAGCGCCAAGCTGGTTCACCGCTGGTTGGCCCACCGCGCCCATGGACGGCGAGCTCTGGGTCGGCCGTGGCCAGTTTGAACAAGCGCTCTCCACCGTGCGCCAGCAAACACCCGACGACACAGCTTGGCGCAGCATCCGCTTCATGGTGTTTGATCTGCCCGGCCACGGCGGCCCATTTTCAGAGCGCATAGCGGCTTACCAGCATGTGGTGCAGCAACTGGCGCAGCCTTGGGTGCAAGCCGTTGAACAAGAAAAAGTCCACAGCCACGCCGATTTGATGGCGCGGCTGGACCGTATGGTGCTGGACGGTGGCGAAGGCTTGATGCTGCACCGGGATGATGCGCTGTACCGCGCATTGCGTAGCGACGACCTGCTGAAGGTAAAAACCCACGAAGACGCCGAGGCGCGTGTGGTGGGTCAAGTTCCAGGCCAGGGGAAATACGTCGGCCTCATGGGCGCTTTGCTGGTGCAAACCGCCGATGGCCGCCAGTTTCGGCTGGGCACCGGCTTTACCGACGCACAACGGCAAAACTCACCCGCCGTGGGCGCTTGGGTCACTTACCGGTTTCGGGGCCTGCACGCCAGCGGCCTGCCGCGCTTTGCCAGTTTTCTGCGGGTGCGCACCGACATGAACTCGGCCAGCGCAGATACCGCCGTTGCTACCCAACCCGCTGAACAAACCTTAACCAAGCCTGAAGCCGCAACCCCCCCTGAAGCCACCTTTGTTGCGGCTTCAGGAGTTGGTGTGGCCTTGGTCTTTTAGGCTCAGGCGCTGGCCTTGCGCAAAATGCTGTACAGCTCGTCTTTGAGCATGAGTTTTTCTTTTTTCAAAGCCTCAATCTCAAACGCGGTGCCGCTTTCGATGCCCGCTTCCATATTCTTGATGGTCTGGTCCATCGCATTGTGCTTGTCGAACAGGCGGGTGAAATGGAGGTCGTGACCCTTGAGGCTGGAAATCAGGTCGCGGTACTCTGGAAACATGCAGGCTCCTTGTTGTAAAGAAATTAGGTGTTTTAAGATTATCCAGCTTTGACGCAATCGGCAAAATAACGCTTGCGACCCTCTTCGTCTTTTACCTCGACCAATCCGTGGATATCGGTTTCGAAGCCTGGGCACTGTGCGTTGAATTCCCTTGCGAATTTGAGGTAGTCCACAATTTTCTTGTTGAACA
>JAUXXN010000627.1 GCA_030684755.1 Hydrogenophaga sp. | reverse complement strand
CCATCGCCGCCCGCGCACAGCGTGTGGGTGCCGGTGGCGCCGTTTTCTGGCACGGTGGCCACCGAAGCGTCGCACAGCGGCAGCACGGTGGTCATCAGCGCCGCCTACCAGCTCTGGCATGCGCCTTTGCACCCCTTTTTGCGCAGCTTGCCACCGTGGTTCGTGGTGCGGGGCCACAGCCTGCCGCCGCTCTCGGCCCTGCCGCTGACCATCGGACTGCTCGACCGCGAACTGGGCGAACAAGGTCAGGGTGCTGCATCGGCCACGCACGGTCTGCTGGACGCGCTGTTTGCCTTTGCGCTGCGCGAGATTGCTGAGCGCGAGAGCCCCGGCCAGCCGGGCTGGAGCCATGCCATTGCCGACCGATCCATCCGACAGGTGCTCACCCTGATGCACGGCAACCTCGGTCACGGCTGGTCGTTGGAAGCGTTGGGCCAGCAGGTCGGCCTCTCGCGCTCGGCGCTGGCTGAGCGTTTTCGCAACGCCATGGGCGACACGCCGCTGAACCATTTGCGCACCCTGCGCATGCAAAAAGCCATGCAGTTGCTGTCAGACACCCGCCAGACGCTGGAGCAGGTTGCACAGGCTGTGGGTTACCAAGACGCGTTTGGTTTTTCCAAGGTGTTCAAGCGCACCACGGGCCAGTCGCCGCGCGAGTTTCGCGAGCAAGACGCGTTGGAAAAGCAGACACCGTACCGCTTTCAAGAAGCCTGAAACACGCCCTGCGACGGCGCTGTTGCGGGTCAAGGGTTATGGGTTGCGGGTTGCTCTGCCCACATCAATCCCATGTTGTTTTGCGCGGTACAGCAAGGTCGCCCGGGTGATGCCCAGTTGCCGCGCAGCGGCGGCAATGTTGCCCCCTGAGCGCCTCAATGCGGTGGCGATCCACTGCTGCTCTGCGTTTTCCAGGGTTTGGCCAGGCACCAAGGCGGCGCTGGCGTTGGCGCGTTCAGGCCCACCGACCAACCGCCCACCGGAATCATTGGCTGTGGAAGAAGGCAGCGACAGCACACCGTCGCTCAGCTCTTCGCCGCCGCGAAACAGCTGGTGCACGTCGATCAGCTCACCGTCGTTGACCATGATCACCGCGCGCTCGATCAGGTTTTGCAGCTCGCGGATGTTGCCGGGAAAGCCGTAGTTGAACAGCGCCTTGACCGCCCGCTGGCTGAAACCGGGCACGTCGCGCTGGTAGCGCTCGCGGTAGTGGTTCAAAAAGTGCTGCATCAGCAGCGGAATGTCGTCGCGGCGCTCGCGCAGCGGCGGCAGGTGGATCGGGAACACGTTGAGGCGGTAAAACAGGTCTTCGCGAAAGCGGCCTTGCCGCACGGCTTCGCGCAGGTGTTCGTTGGTGGCAGCCACCACCCGCACATCGACCCGCAGCGTTTTGGTGCCGCCCACGCGCTCGATCTCGCCC
>JAUXXN010000457.1 GCA_030684755.1 Hydrogenophaga sp. | reverse complement strand
CATGTCGTCAAGAACGACATGAGATAAAAACGTGTCGCCTTTTCATTGAAACAAGAACATGTTTTGTTGACGTGTCGTCGGTGGCGACATGAGTTGTCCATTTGTCGCTAAAACAAACTTTTTGCATCATGACCAACGCCGCCCTTGCCTGGCACCCCGAGCAGCCTCACAACCAGCTCCTTGCGCTACCACCAGCGCACGAGCTGGAGACCCGGGCCGTGCTCAAGGCTTGCATCGAGGCCCGCGCCGCGCTGGCTGAACTCAAGCAGGCCGCCGAGTTGATTCCCAACCAGGCGATGCTTATCAACACCATCCCTCTGCTGGAAGCCAAAGACAGCTCCGAAATTGAAAACATCGTCACCACGACCGACCAGCTGTTTCAGTATGCGCAGGGCCATGACAATGCCGACCCGGCCACCAAAGAGGCGCTGCGCTATCGCACCGCGCTGCAACAGGGTTTTCAGTCGCTCAAAAGCCGCCCGCTGTGCACCGCCACCGCTGTGGAGGTGTGCCGCACCCTCAAAGGGGTGGACATGGACATCCGCCGCACCCCGGGCACCCAGCTTGCCAACGACCGCTCCGGCGAGGTGGTATACACCCCGCCTGATGGCGAAGCCCGCTTGCGCGACATGCTGGCCAATTGGGAGCGCTTTCTGCACAACCAGACCGAGCTGGACCCCTTGGTCCGCATGGCCGTGGGCCACTACCAGTTTGAAGCCATTCACCCCTTCACCGACGGCAATGGCCGTACCGGCCGCGTACTCAACATCCTCTACCTGATTCAGGAAGAGCTGTTGAACCTACCCATCCTTTACCTCAGCCGCCATGTGATTGCCCACAAGGCCGATTACTACCGTTTGCTGCTCAGTGTCACACGCGACCAAGCCTGGGAGCCCTGGCTGATCTTCATGCTGCAGGCCGTGGCAGAAACATCGAAGTGGACGACGGCCAAGATCGCCGCCATCCGCACCCTGGCAGAGCACACCACCGAACACGTGCGCACCAGCCTGCCCAAGATCTACACCCGCGAACTGGTGGACGTGATCTTTGAGCAGCCCTATTGCCGCATCGGCAACCTTGTTGACAAAGGTATTGCCCAACGCCAAGCCGCCTCGCGTTACTTGCACGACCTGGCCGCCCTGGGCGTGCTGCGCGAAATGCCGTTTGGCAAAGAAAAGCTCTTCATTCACCCCAAGCTGATGCAACTGCTCAGCCGTGACAACAACCAATTCCAGCCCTACGCCTGAAAGCGCGATTCAAACGCCACAGCACAGCCACCAAGGGAGCCCATGAACAACAACACCCACCTCACCGAACTCGGCCACAGCCCCGACGCCTTGGCCCAACGCCAAGCCGAACTGCTGGCCCTGCTGCGCCAAGCCGCTCCCGAGGTTTTGAGCGACAACCAGCTTGTGGGCGACAAAGCCGACGAGAAGCTGGCCAGCCTGCAACTGGAGTTGGCGGTGCTGGACATCGGCCTTACGGTGATTTGATGGGGTGTGGTGTGGCCAATATTCAGGTGCAAACTGGCTGGCTGGTGGGCCGCCACATGCGTGCGTTTTTTCAGGCTTTTCCAATGTGTGACGCACTGCGTCACGAATGGATTCTCCACGAGCCTCGTGGTGAATTGGCGCAGTGCGGTGTTTGGGAAGTACTCCGATGAACTCCATTCAGACATCAGGTGCCACCGTTCCCGCTTTGTTGAACGATGTGCGCCAGCTCATTGAGCAGGCGCGTGCGCATGTGGCCAGTACGGCCAACAGTGCGCAGACCCTGCTGTATTGGTGGGTGGGCGAACGCATTCGCCGCGAGGTGCTGGGCGAAGCCCGTGCCAACTATGGCGAGCAGATTGTGTCGACGCTGTCGACACAATTGGTACAGGTGTATCTGCGCTGGCTGAACCAGAACGACCGCGCCGAGGGCGAGGCATCGCCCATTGGCCTGATTTTGTGCGCTAGCGCCGACCGCGAGCAGGTGGAGCTGATGGATTTGGACAGTGCCAACATCCGCCTGGCGCAGTACCTGCATGCCCTGCCCGATGTACAGGTGTTGCAGGCGCAGCTGCACGGCGTGGTGCAACTGGCCAAGGAGCGGCAGGCCAGCCAAACTGTTGATTTAACAAGGAGCGTTTGATGGCCAAAAAACAGCAAGCGGTGTCTATCGTCCGCTCTTCGGCTGCGGAATACCTGACTTTTGTGGCGGCCACGGGTGCGCAGGAAACCAGTGTGGAAATGCGCTACGAGGACGAGAACATCTGGCTGACGCAGAAGATGATGGCTGCGCTCTACGATGTGGATGTGCGCACCGTCAACGAACATTTGCAGACCTTGTTGGCCGATGGTGAGTTGAACGAGAACGAGGCAACTGTCCGGAATTTCCGGATTGTTCAAGCCGAGGGGGAGCGGCAAGTGGCGCGCCACACCAAGCACTACAACCTACAGGCCATCATTGCGGTGGGCTTCAAGGTGAACAATCCGCGGGCGGTGCAGTTTCGCAAGTGGGCCACGCAGATCGTGAAGGACTACACCATCCAGGGTTGGACGATGGATGTGGAGCGCCTGAAAAAAGGCCATTTGTTCACCGACGAGTACTTTGAGCGGCAGCAAGCAGTCATTCGCGAGATTCGGTTGTCTGAGCGCAAGTTTTACCAAAAAGTGACGGACCTGTATGCCACGGCATTTGATTACGACAGAAGTGCGCAAACCACGCGCGAGTTTTTTGCGCTGGTGCAAAACAAGCTGCACTGGGCGGTGCATCGGCACACAGCAGCCGAAGTGATTGTGGTGCGGGCAGATGCCGACAAGCCGCACATGGGGCTGACGTCGTGGGAGTCTGCACCGCAGGGCAAGATCGTCAAAACCGACGTGTCCGTAGCCAAGAACTACCTGAACGCCGATGAGCTGGCGTATCTGGAGCGCATCGTCTCGCTGTATCTGGACTTTGGCGAGTTGCAAGCGGTGCGCAAAATCCCCATGTCCATGGCCGACTGGGCCAAACGGCTGGATGGATTTCTGGAGTTCAACGGCCATGAAATTTTGACCGGCCCTGGCAAGATTTCGCACGAGCAGGCCAAGCTGCACGCCGAAACCGAATTTGAAAAATACCGCATCGTGCAAGACCGCTTGTTTGAAAGCGACTTTGACCGCCTGCTGAAAGATGCCGAGCCGCTGCGGCTGGGTGCACAGAACAACAAGGACGCCCCATGACGATGAAGCTGCAATTTGCACATCAGGATTGCCAAACCCGAGCCGTGGAGGCGGTGGTCAAGGTGTTTGACGGCCAGCCGCTGGCAAAGAGCGACTTTGTTTTGGCGAACCAGCAGGGCAGTGTGGCCTATGCGGGCGACGGGACGGGTACGGATGCCATCAGGGCCAAGAGCCCGGCGTTCAATGAATGGATTGGAAAACTACAAGCTTAGGGTGGTGCCGCCTGATATGGCAACCAAGAACCCCAAGCGCCAGAAGGGGGCCGGTTGGCCCGACCCCCTAAACACCCTCAACTAAAAAAGCTCTTCGCCTTCTCAAACCACCCTTGGTCGTTCGGGCTGTGTTTGTGGCCGCCACTTTTGAACGAGTCGTCCAGCTCTTTCAGCAATTTGCGCTGGTACTCGGTCAGTTTCACCGGTGTTTCCACGGCCACGTGGCAATACAGGTCGCCGGGGTAGCTGCTGCGCACGCCTTTGATGCCTTTGCCGCGCAGGCGGAAGGTTTTGCCGCTTTGCGTGCCTTCGGGCAGGTCGATGGTGGCTTTGCCTTGCAGCGTGGGCACGTCGATTTCGCCGCCAAGTGAGGCGGTGGTCATGCTCACCGGGACTTGGCAGTGCAGGTCGTCGCCCTCGCGCTCAAAAATGTCGTGCTTGCGCAGGCGCACTTCAATGTAGAGGTCGCGCGATGGGCCGCCGTTTTGGGCGGGTGCGCCGTTGCCGGTGCTGCGGATGCGCTGGCCGTCGTCAATACCAGCCGGGATTTTGATTTCCAGCGTTTTCTGCTTTTTGATCTTGCCTTGGCCGTGGCAGGCGGTGCAGGGGTCGGGGATGATCTTGCCGGTGCCGTGGCAGGTGGGGCAGGTTTGCTGCACGCTAAAGAAGCCCTGGCGCATTTGCACCTGGCCCTGGCCGTGGCAGGTGTGGCAGGTCTTGACGCTGGTGCCGGGTTTGGCGCCGGTGCCTTTGCAGGTGTCGCAGTCGTCCCAGCTGGGAATGCGAATCTGGCTGTCTTTGCCGGCGGCCGCTTCTTCCAGGGTGATTTCCATGGCGTACGACAGGTCGGCGCCCCGGTACACCTGGCGTCCGCCGCGTTGGCCGCGTGCACCACCAAAGATGTCGCCAAAGATGTCGCCAAACGATTCGCCGAATCCGCCAAAGCCTTCGGCGCCACCAGGGCCGCCGCGCATGTTGGGGTCAACGCCGGCGTGTCCGTATTGGTCGTAGGCCGCTTTCTTCTGCGGGTCCGACAGCATTTCGTAGGCTTCTTTGGCTTCCTTGAAGCGCTCTTCGGCGGCTTTGGCCGCGTCACCCTGGTTGCGGTCGGGGTGGTGCTTCATCGCCAGTTTGCGATACGCCTTCTTGATTTCTTCGTCAGACGCGTTTTTCGGAACGCCCAGCACTTCGTAAAAATCTCGTTTAGCCATGGTGTCGTGCAGTTCAGTGTGAACACAAACGCCGCGAACGTGCATTTTTCAATGCCCGAGCGCGGCGGCTGATCGGTTGCGGGGCGGTTAGGTGGGTGCTGGGCGGTGCCCAAAACGTGGCCTGTGTGCGCCCCACAACCGTTCGTGGGGTGGCGGATCAGCCCTTTTTGACTTCTTTGACTTCGGCGTCAACGATGTCGTCGTCGGCCTGTTTGCTGGCGCTGCCTTGGCTTGCGCCTTCGGCGCCGGCCGCAGCTTCGGCTTGCGAGGCTGCGTACACTTTTTCGCCCAGCTTCTGGCTGGCCGACATGAGCGTTTCGGTCTTGGCTTCAATGGCGGCTTTGTCTTCGCCTTTGAGCGCTTCTTCAACGTCTTTCATGGCCGTCTCGATGGCTTCTTTTTCAGCCGCGTCGAGTTTGTCGCCGTGTTCGGCCAGGCTCTTCTTCACGCTGTGCACCAGGGCTTCGCCTTGGTTGCGGGACTGCACCAGTTCGACCTTTTTCTTGTCGTCGGCGGCGTTCAGTTCGGCGTCTTTCACCATTTGCTGAATTTCGGCTTCGCTCAGACCCGAGTTGGCCTTGATGGTGATTTTGTTTTCTTTGCCGGTGCCTTTGTCTTTGGCGCCCACGTGCAAGATGCCGTTGGCGTCGATGTCAAAGGACACTTCAATCTGGGGCGTGCCACGGGCTGCAGCCGGGATGCCTTCGAGGTTGAATTCGCCCAGCGCTTTGTTGCCAGCGGCGATTTCGCGCTCGCCCTGGAACACCTTGA
>JAUXXN010000619.1 GCA_030684755.1 Hydrogenophaga sp. | reverse complement strand
ATGGGCGACCCGGACCTGATCATCATCGACGAACCGACCGAAGGCCTGGCCCCCAAAATTGTGGAATTGGTGGGACAGTACCTGCAAACGCTGAAGGCGCGCGGCGTGTCGGTGTTGTTGATTGAGCAGAAACTCACCATTGCCATGGCCATTTCAGACCGGGCGCTGGTCATGGGCCATGGCAGCATCGTGTTCCAGGGCACGCCAGACAGCCTGCGGGCCGACCCGTACACCCGCAAGGAATGGCTGGAGGTCTGACCCCCAAGCGACAAGCGGGCCTTGTCGCACCAAACAACTTCCCTAAAATCGCACGACCGTTCTTTTTTCGAGCGTGCACCCTTTACCGATCCACACAGAGGAGATTCCATGACCGCTGAGTACCAGGTCCACGGCGACGTCGCCGTCATCACGCTGAACAACCCGCCGGTCAATGGCCTGGGCTTGTCCACCCGCCAGGCCATTGTTGAGGGGCTTGAAAAAGCCGAAAACGATGCAGCGGTTAAAGCCATCGTGCTGACCGGCGCGGGCAAAGCCTTCTCGGGCGGTGCCGACATCCGCGAATTTGGCTCGCCCAAAGCCATTCAGGAGCCGAACCTGCTCTCCGTCATCATCCGCGTCGAGAACACCACCAAGCCGGTCATTGCGGCACTGCACAGCGTGTGCATGGGCGGTGGGCTGGAGCTGGCGCTGGGCGCGCATTACCGCATTGCAGCACCCGGCTGTAGCGTGGCCCTGCCCGAAGTGAAGCTGGGCCTGATCCCTGGTGCAGGTGGTACGCAGCGCCTGCCGCGTGTGCTGGGCGTCGAAGCCGCGCTGAACATGATCGTCAGCGGTGAGCCGGTCAAGAGCGAGATGCTGGCGCAGTTGCCCGGCCAGAAGTTGTTTGACAAGCTGTCTGTATCGGCTGCATCGCTGGCCGAAGAGGCCTTGGCCTTGGCACGCGAGATGGCTGCGAAACACGCCGACGGCTCAGCCTTCCCGCTGGTGCGCAACCTGCCTTGCAAGCACAAGGATGGCGATGCTTACTTCCAGTTCGCACGCAACATGGTCAAAGGCATGGCCAAGAACTACCCGGCACCGGCCAAGTGCGTGGACGCGGTGGAGGCGGCCACGCAGAAGAAATTCGTTGACGGCATGGCTTTTGAGCGTGAAATTTTCATCAACCTGATGTGGACGCCGGAGTGCCGTTCGCTGCGCCACCTGTTCACCTCCGAGCGTGCCGCCAGCAAGATCCCCGACGTGCCAGAAGACACGGCCAAGCGCGAAATCGCTTCGGTGGCCGTGATCGGCGCGGGCACCATGGGCGGCGGCATTTCTATGAACTTCCTCAACGCAGGCATCCCAGTCAAGATGCTGGAGATGAAGCAAGAAGCGCTGGACCGGGGTGTTGCCACCATCCGCAAGAACTACGAAGCCCAGGTGAAAAAGGGCAAACTCAAGCAAGACAAATACGAGCAGCGCATGGCCCTGCTGAGCACCACCTTGAGCTACGACGAGATCGGTGCTGCCGATCTGGTGATTGAGGCGGTGTTTGAAGAGATTGGCGTGAAAGAAGCGGTGTTCAAAGAGCTGGACCGCGTGATGAAGCCAGGCGCCATTCTGGCCAGCAACACCTCCACACTCGATGTGAACGCCATCGCGAACTTCACCCAGCGCCCGCAAGATGTGGTGGGTATGCACTTTTTCAGCCCCGCCAACGTCATGAAGCTGCTGGAAGTGGTGCGCGGTGAGGAAACCGCCAAAGATGTGTTGGCCACGGTCATGGCGATCTCCAAGAAGATCAAGAAGACCGCCGTGGTCTCCGGCGTGTGCGACGGTTTCATCGGCAACCGCATGATCGAGCAATACGGTCGCCAGGGCGGCTTTTTGCTGGACGAAGGCTGCACACCCGCGCAGGTGGACAAGGCGATGGAAAAGTTCGGCATGGCCATGGGCCCGTTCCGCATGGGCGACCTGGCCGGCAACGACAT
>JAUXXN010000613.1 GCA_030684755.1 Hydrogenophaga sp. | reverse complement strand
CGATCATGATCGCCAAGCAACCCCTGCTGTTGACCAACCACGCCAATACCTTCGACGTGATGGTGAACGTGCACGGCGGCGGCGAGTCCGGACAAGCCGGCGCTGTGCGCCACGGCATTACCCGCGCCCTGATCGACTACGACGCCACGCTCAAGCCGAGCCTGTCGCAAGCCGGTTTCGTGACGCGCGATGCCCGTGAAGTTGAACGTAAAAAGGTCGGTCTGCGCTCTGCGCGCCGCGCCAAGCAGTTCAGCAAGCGTTAATTCGCCCAGCCTCTGCAACAAAAACCGCCTTCAAGCTTGTCTTGGGGCGGTTTTTGCATTCAGGGTTCTTGTTCAATGGCTGGCAAATTGAAAGGTGGTCTGAATGCGTTTGCGCCTGTTGCGAAGAAAGTTGACGGTGAGTGCGCCTCGCATGGCCATACGAAGCACATTGCCTTGGCCGTTTCGCTGGTTGTTGGGTGCTGTGGTGCTTGGGTTCTCGGGTGCGCTGGCCTTGTGGGCTTTTGAGGTCGGTAAGGACATTGCGGGTTTGGACCGCCATGCCAAGCAAGAGCTGGTGCAGTTGCGCGCTGAAGTGCAGCAGCTGCGTACCGACTTGGTCAAAGCCCAGTCGGTGGCCAACACCTCTGAAAGCTTGCTGACCGCAGAAAAGGCCGTGCAAGAGCAGCTGGCCCAGCAGATTCGCCAGCTGGAAATGGACAACCAGATGTTGCGCAGCGATCTTGGTTTTTTTGAGCGGCTGATTCCAGGCACGGGCACCGATTCATTGAGCATTCGTGGCTTGCAGGTGGAGCGGTTGTCCCAAGGGCAACTCAAATGGCAGGCGCTGATGATCCAGGCGGCTAAAAACGCGCCAGAATTCAGAGGCTCGCTGGAGATCACGTTCACCGGCACCTTGGAAGGCAAGCCTTGGTCCATGGCCCACGCTGCGGCGCCACAAGCGGTAGTGATTCGGAGTTACCTGCGGCAAGAGGGTATCGTGGCGGTACCTCCGCAAGCGGTAGTGAATGTCGTCACTGCCAAAATCATCCAGGCCGGGGTCGTCAAGTCGGTGCAAACCATCAAACTATAAATTCGTGTTCGTCGTTTGGAGATTTCCTATGTTTGGTAAGAAAAAACAGCCCCCGATCAAAAGCCTGATTGCCCAAGGCACCCGCATTGAGGGCCATGTGGTTTTCCACGATGGCCTGCGTGTGGATGGCGAAGTGGTGGGCGACATTCGGGCCAGTGACGAGCAACCGAGCATTTTGGTGGTCAGCGAATCCGCCACGGTGACGGGACAAATTCACGCCGATCACGTCATCATCAATGGAGTGGTGAAGGGGCCGGTGTTTGCTCATGATCTGCTGGAGTTGCAGCCTAAGGCGCGCATTGAGGGTGATGTGTCTTACAAAGCGCTGGAAATGCACCAGGGCGCCACCATTTCCGGCCAACTCAAGCCGATGATCAGCGGCGTGGAAGACAAACCCACACTGAAACTGGCGGCAAATAACGGTTGAGCACAATTCCGAGCGTTTTGCTATAGCATTTGAGCTCGCTGTAGGTGATGGTCACCCGCAGCCCTATTTCCTTTGTGACGGGGTGGCCCGTTGCAACCACAAAACGAGGTGATCCATGAGCGCTATGGCCGAAAACATCCAGACTGAAATGCCTGCCCCGCTGGTTTTTACAGACAGCGCCGCAGCCAAAGTGGCCGATCTGGTGGCCGAAGAAGGCAACCCTGATTTGAAGCTGCGCGTCTTTGTGCAGGGTGGGGGCTGCTCAGGTTTCCAGTACGGCTTTACGTTTGATGAAGTCATCAACGAGGACGACACCATCATGTCCAAGAACGGCGTTTC
>JAUXXN010000608.1 GCA_030684755.1 Hydrogenophaga sp. | reverse complement strand
ATGGTGTGCCGGATTGCGGCGCTGAAGCTTGAACTTGTCATGGACAAATGATCCAATGGTTCTTCTTATTATGGAATTTTTTACCATGAACAAGCGCGATGTCTATGACAAGCCCGCACAAGGCGGATGGCGACCCGGGCTGGGTCTTGTGGGCTGTGTCTGGGCACTGGGCCTGGTTTTGAGCCCAGACACGCTGGCGCAAACGGTGCCAGCGCCGCCCGCTCCGGCAGGCGTCAGCGCGGCCTGCGCGCCTTTGTTGCAGCACCGCTTTGAGCGGCTGCAAGATGAAAAGCCCCAGTCGCTGTGCCAGTACGCAGGCCAGGTGCTGCTGGTGGTGAACACCGCCAGTTTTTGCGGTTTCACTGGCCAATACGCCGGGCTGGAGGCGCTGTATTCGCGCTACCAGGCGCGCGGTCTGGTGGTGCTGGGCTTTCCGTCGAACGACTTTGGCCGCCAAGAACCCGGCAACAACCAAGCCATTGCCGACTTTTGCGAGAACACCTTTGGCGTGAAATTCCCCATGTTCAGCAAAACCACGGTGAGCGGACGCCAGGCCAACCCGCTGTACCGCCAACTCGCCACCCGCACCGGGCAAACACCGCAATGGAACTTCCACAAGTACCTGATTGGGCGCGACGGACAGACCGTACACAGCTTTGGCAGCGCTATCGAGCCCAATAACCCTGAATTGATCAAGGTTATTGAGCGATTGTTGTCGGTCAAATAGTGACCAATCAGTCACAATAAAACCAATCGGTATATTTTGAGCTTGCAGCCCAAGTCCATCCAAGGCATGCAGGCCCCAACAAACGGTCTGGAGGGAACCATGGCCCAATTTTTTCGGAACTTTTTTAAGCAGCTTTTGCTCATACATCCCAACATGCGGGTGAAGACAGCCAAGCCTTGCCCACAACCCTTTTTTGCACTGCGAAGCCTTCCAGGCGTGTGTCTGGTTGCAATCCCGGGGCGGTACTCCTCCTCCTCCCTCCCTCCCTTGTTCGTCTTGGGGCGCTTCGCAGGGCTTTTTTATTCCGCTGGCACCCTGCCAGCAACCCGCCTGAGCCGGGAGGTCTGATTGATGTTCGCAGACCCTCGCGCCCATGGCACGCAGCCAGCCAAACCCCACAACACACGCCAGCCACGGGTGGCCATCATCGGCTCAGGTATTTCTGGCCTAGCCGCTGCCCACACCTTGCAAGGCTTGGCCGACATCACCCTGTTTGAAGCCGGCGACTAC
>JAUXXN010000604.1 GCA_030684755.1 Hydrogenophaga sp. | reverse complement strand
AAGAGCTTTCCCAATCTGACCGACAGTGACTGGCTCTGGGGTGGTGATCCTGATGCCATCAAGGTCTCTATTGCCCAAGGCCGCAACGGCGTGATGCCCGCCATGGGTGCCGCTGTGGGCGGTCCAGAAGATGTCCGCAATCTGGCGCACTATGTGCTCAGCATGTCGGGTAGTCCGCATGACAGCGTGCGTGCTTCGCAGGGTAAGAACAATTTTGGTTCCTGCGCAGCCTGCCACGGCATGGATGGCAAGGGCAATACAGCCATGGGCGCACCCAACTTGACCGACGGCATCTGGCTGCACGGCTGGGGTGAGGAATCCATCATTCGCGCGGTCAACAACGGTATCAACAACCAGATGCCAGGCCAGTCGGCGTTGCTCAACGAGGCACAAATCCACGTGCTCAGCGGTTACGTCTGGGGCATGTCCAACAAGCCAGCCAACTGAGCCGGGCTTGCGTGTGATTCTGCGGCGGTCGAAATGACCGCTGCTGCTTTTTTGATTTTATAACGGGTTCCCTGTGAGTTCCGACACACCAGACAGCAACGTCAACAAGCCCGTCATTCCCATCACCAAGGTGTCCGCCCAGGGTGGCAAGGACGACGACGAAGTGATGGTTTCCCTGTATGCCGCTAGGGAAAAAATTTATCCCCGTTCGGTGTCGGGGATATTCTCAAACTGGCGATGGATCACCGTCTGGATCACCCAGATTGTTTTTTATGGTTTGCCTTGGCTGGAGTGGAACGCCCGCCAAGCGATTCTGTTTGACTTGGAAGCGCGCCGCTTCTACATCTTCAACTTGGTGTTGTACCCGCAAGATTTCATTTACCTGACGGGGCTGTTGGTCATTTCTGCTCTGGCTTTGTTCCTGTTCACTGCCGTGGCCGGACGCCTGTGGTGTGGCTACGCATGTCCGCAAACGGTCTACACCGAGATTTTTCTCTGGATCGAAAAGAAGGTCGAAGGCGATCGTTCGGCCCGCATGCGCCTTGATAAAGCCGATTTTTCTGCCCGAAAGGTGGGTAAAAAATGGCTGAAACACGCGCTATGGATTTTGTTCGCGCTTTTTACCGGCTTCACCTTCGTCGGCTATTTCACGCCCATCCGCGAATTGGCTGCGCTGTCGCTGGCAGCATCGCTGGGCCCATGGCAGACCTTCTGGGTGTTTTTCTATGGATTTGCCACTTACGGCAATGCTGGTTTCATGCGTGAGCAGGTCTGCAAGTACATGTGCCCGTATGCGCGTTTCCAGAGCGCGATGTTCGACAAAGACACCATGATCGTCACCTACGACGAACAGCGTGGTGAGCCCCGCGGCCCCCGCTCAAAGAAGGCCGATCCCTTGGTCTTGGGCCTGGGTTCGTGCATCGACTGCACGCTTTGCGTCCAAGTCTGCCCGACTGGAATCGATATTCGCAAAGGGCTGCAGTACGAATGCATCGGATGCGGTGCCTGCATTGATGTGTGCGATGAGGTGATGGACAAGGTCGGCTATCCACGTGGCCTTGTGAAGTATTCCACCCAGAACGGGATTGCACAGGGTTGGAACACGTCGCAAATGATCAAGCGCGCGTTCCGGCCACGGGTGCTCGTGTACACCGGTATTTTGATGGTCATAACACTGGCCGTCATTGTGAGCTTGTTCATGCGCAAGCCGCTCAAGGTGGACGTCATACGCGACCGTGGGGCGTTGGCGCGCATGGTGGAGCAGGGGCGCATCGAAAATGTGTTCCGCCTGCAAATCATGAATGCGACAGAATCTACCCAGCGCTATGTCATCACGGTTTCTGGCTTGCCGGGCGTCACCATCGCTTCGGACAACGAAGTCGAGGTGCTGCCAACGGAAGTCCGCTCGGCCGTGATCCGGGTTCAGATCCCGCCGGATGCCGCGACACCGGGTTCGCATCCCGTCCAGTTCGCCATCCGTTCGGTCGGCGAAGAACCGGTCGAGGTGTCTGAGAAGGCTGCCTTTCTTGTCCCGCGCTGATGCCGTTCAGTAATCCAAGCCAATCCACATTCGGAGCCACCACATGACCAACGCATCCCATTCGCCAAGCAAGCAAGATATTCCTTGGTGGAAAATTCCGCACGTGGTGTTTATTCCTGTGCTGCTGTTGTGTGGCGTCATGGCCACCAGCACCATGGTTGTTATTTCGGCCATGGACCAAGATCCTGTGCTGGACAAAGAAGTTTACGAGCGCGAGCGCAGGGCTGCACTGGCGCTGCAAGGGCAGGCCCGAATCGATGCATTGATGGCTGTGCAGCCAGCCAACCAGGGGCGCAACCATGCCGCTTC
>JAUXXN010000603.1 GCA_030684755.1 Hydrogenophaga sp. | reverse complement strand
GCACCAGGCCAATGCCCAGGGCCAGGGCTCGGTCGCCGGCTTTCTGGATCACCGGGCCATCGGCCGACGGGTCGGAAAACGGCACGCCGAGCTCGATCACATCCGCCCCAGCATCCACCATGCCGTGCATCAGATCTGGGGTGATGTTGGCAAAGGGGAAGCCGGCCGTGACGAACGGAATAAGGGCTTTGCGGTTCTGGGCTTTTAGCGCGCCCAGTGCAGGTTCAATGCGGCTCATTTGACGAATGCGATGTAAGAGGTTTCGGCGCCACCTTTGACCGACTGGCCACGGCAGCTGGGGCGGCAATAGAAATCTGCCTTGGACAGGTCGGCCACGGTGCCAATATCCTTGTCGCCCCGGCCCGAGAGGTTGACCAGGATGGACTGGTCAGGCCGCATGGTCTTGGCCAGCTTCATGGCGTAGGCCACGGCGTGACTGGATTCGAGCGCGGGGATGATGCCTTCGGTGCGGCACAGGTAATGGAAGGTTTCCAGTGCCTCGGTGTCGGTGATGCCTACGTATTCGGCACGACCGATGTCCTTCAGAAACGCGTGCTCCGGGCCGACGCCGGGGTAGTCCAGACCGGCACTTACGCTGTGGGTTTCGGTGACTTGGCCATTGTCGTCCTGCAGCACATAGGTTCGGTTGCCGTGCAGCACACCGGGGCTGCCTTTTTGCAGCGATGCCGAGTGCTTGCCGCTCTCCATGCCTTCGCCGGCCGCTTCCACGCCAATCAGGCGGGTTGTCGCGTGGTTGATGTAGGGGTGGAAGATACCCATGGCGTTGCTGCCGCCGCCCACGCAGGCGACCACAGCGTCAGGCTGTTCGCCGGTGCAGCCTGCTGTCTTGAGCATTTCAGGCATCTGCACCAGGCATTCTTCGCCGATCACGCTTTGAAAGTCGCGCACCATCATCGGGTAAGGATGTGGGCCGGCGACGGTGCCAATGATGTAGAAGGTGTTGTCCACGTTGGCGACCCAGTCGCGCATGGCTTCGTTGAGCGCATCTTTCAGGGTACGGCTGCCGCTTTCCACGGGCACCACGGTGGCGCCCAGCAGCTTCATGCGGTACACGTTGGGGCTCTGGCGCTTCACGTCCTCGCTGCCCATGTAGACCACGCATTCCAGGCCGTAGCGGGCGCAAATGGTGGCGGTGGCCACGCCGTGCTGCCCGGCACCGGTCTCGGCAATGATGCGTGGCTTGCCCATGCGCTTGGCCAGCATGGCCTGGCCGATGGTGTTGTTGATCTTGTGCGCGCCGGTGTGGTTGAGGTCTTCGCGCTTCAAAAAGATCTGCGCGCCACCGGCCTCGCGGCTCATGCGCGCCGCATGGTACACGGGCGAGGGGCGGCCCACGAAATGGGCCAGCTCGCTCTTGAATTCGGCCAGAAACTCGGGGTCGTGCTGGTACTTGGCGTAGGCGGCCTTGAGCTCGTTGATGGCGTGGGTGAGCGTTTCGCTGACGAAACTGCCGCCGTAGATGCCGAAATGGCCGCGGGCGTCGGGTTGCTGGTAGGTGTCCATGGGGGTCTCGGTGCAAATGGGGGTTCATGGGCCCGAGCATCCCTGTAAGGGCTTCAGCTCGGACGGGAAAACAGGGTGTCGGCCGCACGCACTGCGGCGACGAATGCGTGGATCTTGTCGGCGTCCTTGATGCCTTTTGACACCTCGACGCCAGAACTCACGTCAACGGCCCAGGGCCGTACGCGGTGAATGCCATCGATCACGTTTGCAGCGTCGAGTCCACCAGACAAAACGAGGCGAGAGCTGGCGTTTAGAAGCGGGTGTGACCAATTGAAGGCTGTCCAGTCGAAGGATTGACCGCCACCGCCGTACCCCTCGACATGCGCGTCGAGCAGCACGGCCTGTGAGGCTGCGAAGTCTTGGGCGTATTTTAGAAGATCAAAGCCCGCACCTGCGTGGCCTGCGGGAATACGGGCCGCCC
>JAUXXN010000600.1 GCA_030684755.1 Hydrogenophaga sp. | reverse complement strand
GGGCATGCGGCGCAGGATGGTGTCGGTCACCGCGTCCGCGCTGTAGCCGCGCATGTTCTTGTCGCGGTAGAGCTTCTGAATCCATTCCAAGTTGATCACCGGCACCACGCCGACCAGCAGATCAGGGTACTGGGCCACGTTGTGCTCGGGTGTCACCACCGCGCCGTGCAGGCCCTCGTAGAACAGCATGTCGGTGTCGGCCGGCAGGTCTTCCCATGGGGTGAACGTGCCCGGATCTTGCTGGTAGGGTGCGGCCTCTTCGGCGTTGTGCAGGTACTTGCGGCTTTTTCCCTGGCCGGTGGCGCTGTAGGTGCGAAACAGGTTTTCAATCTCGCCAAACAGGTTCGCGTTGGCCCCGAAATGGCTGAAGTTGTTGTTGCCAGCGGCTTCGGCCTCAGCGGCTTTGAGCTTCATTTCCTTGCGGTCGTAGCGGTGAAAGCTGTCGCCTTCAATGATGCCGGCGCTGATGTTCTCGCGGCGAAAGATGTTCTGAAAGGTGCGGGTCACGGTGGATGTGCCCGCGCCTGACGAACCGGTGATGGCGATGATGGGGTGGCGTTCTGACATGGTGTGCTCCAAAAAACGAAATCAATTCAGTCGAAGGAAATTCCTCCAAGGGCACCGCGGAACCGGCTTTGCCGGGCCGCCAGTGCCGCCCCCTTGAGGGGGTGACGCGCCCTTGGGCGCGGCGCGGGGGTGATCAATCCCTGAACAAGGAGCGTTCGGCAAACAGCGGGTTCGCGTCGTCCTTGTAGGCCGCTGGCTCGCGGTGGTAGCGCTCGATACGTTCCACCTCGTTCTTGCTGCCAAACACCAGGCCAATGCGCTGGTGCAATGCGCTGGGCTTCACCTTCAACATGGGCACGCTGCCGGTGCTGGCGCGGCCACCGGCTTGCTCCATGATCATGCCGATGGGGTTGGCCTCGTACAGCAGGCGCAGGCGCCCGGGCTTGCTCGCGTCTTTGGTGTCGCGCGGGTACATGAAGACGCCGCCGCGCATCAAAATGCGGTGCGCCTCGGCCACCATGCTGGCGATCCAGCGCATGTTGAAGTCTTTGCCCCGGGGGCCGGTTTTACCCGCCAGGCACTCGTCCACATAGCGCTTCACCGGTGCTTCCCAAAAACGGCTGTTCGACGCGTTGATGGCAAATTCCTGTGTATCGGGTGGTATCTGGATGTTGTGGTGCGTCAGCTTGAACTCGCCCAGGTTGGGGTCGAGCGTGAAGCCGTTGACGCCGCCGCCCACGGTGAGCACCAGCATGGTGGTGGGGCCGTACAGCGCGTAGCCCGCCGCCAGCTGCTGGGTTCCGGGCTGGAAGAAATCTTCGGCGGTGATGTCGCGGCCTGAGTCGATCACGTCTTGCGGCGCACGCAATATGGAAAAAATGCTGCCCACCGACACGTTCACGTCGATGTTGCTGGAGCCGTCCAGCGGGTCAAACACCAACAGGTATTTGCCGCGTGGGTACTGGCCGGGAATCTGGTAGGGCTCATCCATTTCTTCCGAGCCCATGCCCGCGAGGTGGCCGCCCCAGTTGTTGGCGCTGATGAACATGTCGTTGCTGATCACATCCAATTTTTTCTGTGTTTCCCCTTGCACGTTGACGCTGGCAGCGCCCGCCTCGGCGCTGTGGTTGCCCAACATGCCGCCGAGTTCGCCAAAGGCCACCGCGCGGGCAATGGCTTTGCAGGCCAGCGCCACATCCAAAATCAAGGCGTTGAAGTCGCCGCTGGCACTGGGGAAGCGTCGGCGCTCTTCAATTAAAAACTGGGTCAGCGTGGAGCGTTTGGACAAAGGCATGGCGGTCTCTCGGTGGTTGTTTTGATGCAGAAAAGGGGTTCATTCGCTGCGGGCGTTCTTGCGCAGTTGCTTCATCACGGTGTGGTAACCACCGTCGTTGTCGGGCGCGCCAAACACCGCGCTGCCTGCCACCAGCGTGTCGGCCCCTGCCTGCACGATCTGTGCGATGTTGTCCAGCTTCACGCCGCCATCCACCTCCAGCCAGATCGGCTGGCCGCCCTGGGCGGTATGTGCGTCGATGCGTCGGCGTGCGTCGCTCAACTTGGCCAGCGTGCTGGGAATGAACTTTTGCCCGCCGAAGCCGGGGTTCACGCTCATCAGCAGCACCACGTCGAGCCGGTCCATCACATGGTCCAGCCACTCCAGCGGTGTGGCCGGGTTGAACACCAGCCCGGCCTTGCAACCGTGGTCGCGAATCAGTTGCAGCGTGCGGTCCACATGGCGGCTGGCTTCAGGGTGGAAGGTGATGATGTTGGCGCCCGCCTTGGCAAACAAGGGAATCAAGGCGTCCACCGGCTCCACCATCAGGTGTACGTCGATGCCGATCTTCACGTGCGGGCGAATGGCCTCGCACACCAACGGCCCGATGGTGAGGTTGGGCACGTAGTGGTTGTCCATCACATCGAAGTGCACCAGGTCGGCACCGGCCGCTTCAATGGCACGCACTTCGTCGCCCAGGCGGGCAAAGTCGGCGGAAAGGATGGAGGGAGCCAGTCGAATGGGTGTCATGAGCGGGGTCTTTGAAATGAAAAAATTCGTTTGCAAAACAGCCAGGGCCTTGTTGTCTAGCCGGGTTGCCTGGGCCGCAGCCACGCTGCGTTGTGCCATTCGCGCAGACGCGCCACATGGACCAGGCTCAGGTCGGGCACCACGCGCAGAGCGCCGGTGAAATCGTGGTGGGCGGTGAAGCTGTTGGGCGTGATCACGGTGGCCAGACCGGCGGCGCGGGCTGCGCGCAAGCCGTTGGACGAATCTTCAAAAGCCACACAGTCGGCCGCACGCAAGCCCATGTCGGTCAACACCTTCAGGTACACCTGCGGGTTCGGTTTTTTGATGGGGGCGTTGCTCGCATCGCCCACGGCCAGAAAGTGGTTGCGCCAGTCGGGCCCCACGGTACCGCGCAGCAACGCTGCAATGTTGACCGGCGAGGTGGTGGTGGCAATGGCCAACTGCAGACCCTGAGCGCGCGCCTCATTCATCAAGGCCAGCACACCCGGACGCAGCGATACCGCGCCGCTGTTGACCGCGTTTTCGTAATACGCCGTCTTGATCTCGTGCAGGCGGTTGATCGTGGCCTGCACAGCGCCGCCCGCCACCTCTTTCAGGTCGGGCTGCAAGCTGCGCCAGTGGTGCAACATGCGCTCCTTGCCACCTGAAATATCGAGCAACTGCGTGTACTCGGCCAGGCTCCAGTGCCAGCCCATGCCCGCTTGATCAAAGGCTTGGTTGAACGCCGCCAAGTGCACACTTTCGGTGTCGGCCAGGGTGCCGTCAACATCAAAAATTAGGGCTTTGAGCATGGGATTTAACCGCGTGAGGACACCGAAAATCGGGGCGTTGGCGAACTATAGGCATTCGCTTAAATAAGGTAAATTCACGATTAATTGGTTTTAAGTTAAGCTTTTACTTAATGAAAAACGCCACCTTCCGCCAACTTAGGGTTTTCACTGAGGTCGCTAAACACCTCAGTTTTGCCCGCGCCGCCGAGGTGCTGCACCTCTCGCCCCCTGCCGTGACCATGCAAGTGAAGGAGCTGGAAGGTCATGTGGGCCTGCCGCTTTTTGAGCGCAGCGGGCGCCAGGTGTCGCTCACCACGGCGGGCGAATACATGCTGGTGTACGCCCGCAAAATGCTGGCCACGCTGAAAGACGCCGAAGACGCCGCCGCTCGGCTGCAACGGCTGGAGGTGGGCACCCTCACCATCGGCATGGTGAGCACCGCCAAATACTTTCTGCCCCGGCTGTTGGCCGAGTTTCAGCACGAGCACGAAGGCATTGAAATCCGGCTGGCGGTGGGCAACCGCGAACAGCTGGTGAAAATGCTGCAAGGCAACGAACTGGACATTGCCATCATGGGCCGCCCGCCCACCGAGTTGGCCACCCGCGCCGAACCGTTTGCCGCCCACCCACATGTGTTTGTGTCCGCCACCGACCACCCTTTGCTGCGCGTGGGTCATCCTACCGTGGAGGCCCTGAAGCCCTACGGATTCATCTTGCGCGAGCGCGGCTCGGGAACGCGCGCCGCCATGGAAAAGTTTCTACAACGCAGCCGCATGGAGCCGCGCGTGGTGATGGAAATGACCAGCAACGAAACCATCAAACAGGCGGTGATGGCGGGCATGGGCATCAGCTTTTTGTCGCTGCACACCATCGGGCTGGAGCTGGAACACGGGCTGATTGCCACACTGGACGTGGAAGGCACGCCCATCGTGCGCGCCTGGAACGTGGTGCACACCTTGTCCAAACTGCTCTCCCCGGCCGCCGAAGCGTTTCGCTACTTCATGCTGGAGCGCGCCGAAGGCCACTTGGCCGAAAAATACGGCCAATTGTTGAAGCTGCCGCCAGCACCCTGAATGGCAGCACACGCCCCCATTCACCCCCCCATTTCAAACAAACACCGCCCATGACCAGCCCCAACCCAACGGCCCCCGACCGCACCGACGAACGCTTGACGCAGCTTGAAATCAAGCTCAGCTACACCGAAGACCTGCTGGACACGCTGAACCAACTGGTGGCCACGCAGCAAGACCAGATTGACCTGCTGCTGCGCGAGGTGGCCCGACTGCGCCAGCAAGGTGGTGGCGAAAGCCTGGCCGGGCCGCGCAATTTGCGCGACGAACTGCCGCCGCACTACTGAACAACGGAACGCAGACAGCGCTGCTCTACCCCATTGACCGCGCTTTGCCGGGGCACGCAGCCCAGCGGGGCTTAAACAGCCAGCACACAGTTTCAGAAACCCGCCTGCAACCGATCTTCCCGCTGCACCGGGCCAGCTTGGGCCAGCGCCATCCACACATGAAACGGCAGGCGCTCCAGCGCGCGGCGCGGCGCCTCGCGGGCAATGGTCAGCTGCTCGGGCGTGGCCAGCATCACACCGCATTCGGGTGGAATCTCATCGGGATCGCCAATCGGTCGGCCCCGGGCGTCGTGTCCCAGCACATACCAGCAAGCGCTGGCCAGCCCCAGGTAAGCCGCGCGCTTGGCGGGCTTTTTCAGATCGCCCAGCAG
Source organism: Hydrogenophaga sp. (assembly GCA_030684755.1). GTDB lineage: Bacteria > Pseudomonadota > Gammaproteobacteria > Burkholderiales > Burkholderiaceae_C > Hydrogenophaga. The sequence continues at coordinate 1,809 of JAUXXN010000600.1, read as the reverse complement.
GTCGGCCCGACTCACCTTGATCTCGTGTACGACCGGCTCTAGGTAGGCTTCCACCGAGCTTCGGCGAATGGAAAACACATCGGGGCAGGCCATGCACCAAGCGTGGTCAGGCTGGCCGGGCACGGTGTCGGTGTCGTCGTCAAACGCACTCAACTGCGCGGGCGGCTCGGCCACCACGGCCGGCAACACGCCATCGTCCAACGGAGAGCCCTGCAACAGCGTGCGCGGCAACGGCACCCGCAGCGCCAGCCCGCGCCAGGCCAGGCGCCCCGCGCGGCCCATGGCCACCGCCACCTGTTCTACCAGCGCTTCGTGCGGGGAGCGCGCCGCCTTGTTGCTGGCAAACACCCGCGCCAGCGTTTCAATGCCGGCGTCGGTCACGCGCAGCGTCTCATGACCTTGGTCCGACAAACGCCGCTCCACCTGCCCCGCGGCCAACAGTTCCACCTCCACCAGGTCTTGGCGGGGCCAACCGGCTGAGCGGTAAATCTCTCGCAGGCGTTGGTGGTGGCGGCGGGTCAGGGTGGGCACAAACGAACTCATGGGCTGATGGTATATCCAGTACGATGCCACACCCCTACGCCTGCCCATCTTGAACACCGCCGCCCCCCGCCTGCAAGATGAATCTGCTGAAGACGCCCCGCTGGGCGTGGTGGCGGTGCGCGCGCTGTGCGACTTCGCAGCCCGCGCGGGCGACCTGGACCTGCGCTTCACGCCCTCGCCCAGCGGCAGCGAAGGCGTGGCTGGGCACAGCGAAGTCACATCACGCCGTGGCGCGGGCTACCAGCGCGAACTGCCCCTGAGCGCGGTGTGGGGCGGGCTGCGCGTGCAAGGCCGGGCCGATGGGTATGATTCCGTGGCCCTGCGGCTGGAAGAAATCAAAACCCACCGCGGCGACCCGGCCCTGATCGGCGCCAACCAGCGCGCGCTGCACTGGGCGCAAGCCCGCGTGTATGGCCACCTGCTGTGCCAGCAACTGGGGCTGGACGGGCTGGACCTGGCACTCATTTACTTCAACATCGACACAGCACACGAAACGCTGCTGGTGCAGCGCCACAGCGCGTCCGAACTGCGCGCGTTTTTTGAAGGCTTGTGCACGCGCTACGCGGTGTGGGCGCGGGCCGAGCGCGCGCACCGCCTGGCGCGCGACGCGGCGCTGCGCGAGCTGGCGTTTCCGTTTGCCGCGTTTCGCACCGGGCAGCGCGCGCTGGCCGAGGCGGTTTACCGCACCCACACCAACGGCCGGGTGCTGATGGCGCAGGCCCCCACCGGCATTGGCAAAACCATGGCCACCTTGTTTGCCGCGCTCAAGGCCGCGCCCGGCAACGGGAAAGACCCGGGCACCGACAAACTTTTTTACCTCACCGCCAAAACCCCCGGCCGCCAACTGGCGCTGCACGCGCTGGACAAGCTCACCCAGGCCGACACGCCTCAGGCCATCCCGCTGCGCGTGCTGGAACGCGTGGCCCGCGACAAAGCCTGCGAGCACCCCGACAAAGCCTGCCACGGCGACAGCTGCCCGCTGGCGCAGGGCTTTTATGACCGCCTGCCCGCCGCCCGCCAAGCCGCCGCGCAGGCCCGCTGGCTGAGCAAAACCACGCTGCGCCAGGTGGCGCTGGAACACATCGTGTGCCCCTACTACCTGGGGCAAGAAATGCTGCGCTGGAGCGACGTGGCCGTGGGCGACTTCAACCACTACTTTGACCACGGCGCCGCCTGGCACGCGCTGACCGAGGCCAACGGCTGGCGCGTGGGCCTGCTGGTGGACGAAGCGCACAACCTGATCGAGCGCGCCCGCCTCATGCACAG
>JAUXXN010000597.1 GCA_030684755.1 Hydrogenophaga sp. | reverse complement strand
CAGCGCATCGGTCCATTCAATTGTGTTCATGGCCATCTCCTGAGCGTCACCACGTCATCACCACGTGTCGGTACGGTGCAGCTTGACACTGCCAGAACGCCGCCGTTTTGATCCAGCGCAGCAACTGTGCACGCAACCCCTTGCTGTATGCGGGCGATGATCCTGAGCCCCTGCGGTGTGGTGCACTGGCCCAGTACACTGACCGCCCATGACCAGCGAATTTCAACCGCCTTACGTGCCCTTGTCCGGGGTGTCCAGCGCCCTTAAAACCGGGGGCTTTGCCTTGCTGCATGCCGCCGATGTGCAGCAGTGGCTACCCGCCTCGCCGACCGAGCTGGAGGCTTTGCACGCCGGCTGGAACGACCTGCCGCCCGATGCGTATTTGAAAGACGGTGGCCGCTACCGCCGCCGGCGCCACAGCTGCTTTGTGGTGGACGGCACCGAGGTGCGCGCGGTGACGCACCGCGCCCACTGGCAGCCGCTGGAATACAACGCCTTGCACGGCGGCATGCAGCGCTGGTTTGAGCCTATGCAGCCCGAGCTGCTGGCGCTGCCGGTGTGGAGCCGCTTGCTGTCGCAGGTGGGCGAGGCGGTGTCTGAATTGCGCGGGCGCCAGCCCTGGTTTGTCGAGGCGCACAGCTTTCGCATCGACACCACCGACGGCATTGGCCGCCCCACGCCCGAGGGTGCACACCGCGACGGGGTGGACCTGGTGGCGGTGCTCATGCTGGGGCGCCACCGCATCAAGGGCGGTGAGAGCCGAGTGTTTGAGGCCGATGGCCCCAGCGGCCAGCGCTTCACGCTGCAGGAGCCGTGGTCGCTGGTGTTGCTGGACGACCAGCGCGTGATTCACGAAACCACACCAATTCAGCCGCTGGAGCCAGGCATCCTGGGCTGGCGTGACACGCTGGTGCTGACCTACCGCAAAGGCGCTTTTCAGGGCGACTGAGGGGCTGCGTGTCTCAGCGCCGGATGGCGTTGGGGAAATACAGCGCGGTCAGGCTGCGGCTGTGCACTGGGGAAAAGTTGTCGGCCACGGCGCTGGCGCCGCTGCCGTAGCGCCGCCATTCACGCACCCAGTACAGGTGGTCACACACCTCCAGCAGGCCTATGGTTTCGCGGTCGCCAATGAGCACTCCGTGCGCGCGCAGGCCCAGCCGCTCTTTCGCCTCGCGAAGGTGTTGAAGGGTAGCGGGGGTCACGCCAAATTCCCCGTCGCTCACGATCAGCAGGTCGGCGTCTTGCCAGCCGGTGGTTTGCACCAGCGCAATGGCGCGTTCGATCG
>JAUXXN010000595.1 GCA_030684755.1 Hydrogenophaga sp. | reverse complement strand
GTGTGCCGGTCATCAACGGCTTGACCAACGAGTTCCACCCCTGCCAGATATTGGCCGATCTGTTTACGTTGGTTGAGTACCGCCCTGCCGCCAGTGGCAACCCACTGGACGCCATCAGAGGCAAGATCGTGGCCTGGGTCGGTGACGGCAACAACATGGCCAACACCTGGTTGCAGGCTGCCGAATTGCTGGGCTTTACCGTGCATGTGAGCACACCCAACGGTTACGAGGTAGACCCCAAGCTCGCGGGCATCAGCAACCCGGCATGCTACAAGGTGTTCAAAGACCCGCGCGAAGCCTGCGCTGGCGCCCACCTTGTCACCACCGATGTGTGGACCAGCATGGGCTTTGAGGCCGAAAACGAAGTTCGCCGCGCCGCGTTTGCGCAATGGTGCGTGGACGAGACCATGATGGCCGTGGCCCAGCCCGACGCGCTGTTCATGCACTGCCTGCCTGCACATCGAGGCGAAGAAGTGAGCGCGGAAGTCATTGACGGGCCGCAATCGGTGGTTTGGGATGAGGCAGAAAACCGCATGCACGTGCAAAAAGCGCTGATGGAATACTTGCTGCTGGGCAGGCTGGCTTGAAAGCATGTCCCGGAACCGAATGGGAGCCCATGTGGAACTGATGAACAACTTGCTCTGCGAATGGCACTTCGGTGAACGGCACGAACTGCGGCTTGATGGGGCTACGCCCGCTGAGGCTTACGCATGCATTGAGCCTGGCCTTCGTGCCGAAGACCCTTGGATCCAGCGCGCCATTGCGCTGCGCGAGGTGCCGGGCCGTTTGCTGCGCAGTGTGGGCCTATCGGGGAACGCCCTGCCTTCTAGCCCATTCGGGTTCCACAGCTTCACCCCGCTGGGCAAGGTTCAAAATCGCGAAGTGGCCTTTGGCTTGGCTGGTCAATTTTGGCAGTTGGACTATGGCCTGCGCGCCATCCCCGATGCAGCCGCGTTCGCTGCCATGACCGACCAGCCTCGGCTGGTGCTCAACGTCTGCGTAGAGCCGATCAATGAACAGCGCTGCCGCTTGGTCACCCACACCCGTGTGCACTGCCCAACCGAAGCCCAGCGTCGCCGCTTCGCGCCTTACTGGTACGCCATCCGCCCGGTGAGTGGGCTGATCCGCCAGCGGCTGCTGCAACGCATTGCCCACCTGAGCCAAGCCAGCAGCCCATGAGTCAGTGCCAGACCTGCGGCGCCTGTTGTGCCAGCTTTCGCGTGGACTTCTCGGTGTTTGAAACCCAGTCGCAAGGCGGCGCAGTGCCCGACGGCCTCTGGCTGCCCGTCACGGACACCACCGCCCGCCTGCGCGGCACCGACCACGCCCGCCCGCGCTGCGCGGCGCTCTCGGGCACGGTCGGTGTGAAAGCCACCTGTGGTATCTACGAATGGCGCCCCAACCCCTGTCGTGAATTTGAAGAGGGCAGCGACGCCTGCGCCCAAGCACGACGCCGCCATGGGCTGGCTGCCCTTGGCGACAGCGCCAATCCATAACGCACGCCACCATGCAAGCCCTGCTCGACGCCATTGCCATCGCCGCTATGCCCACCGACGCACAGCGCATTTTTCATGGACGCGGCGGCCTGTATCCCGGCTCCGAAGCCTGGACGCTGGACGCTTACCCGCCGGTCTGGCTGATCACAAAATTTGGCCCGATCAGCGCCGAAGAACAAGCCTTGCTGACCGCTGCGTTACAAACGCGGCACACATTCATAGCACCCGACCAACCCCTGAACGCGGTGCTACAAACCCGCCACGAGGGGCGCAGCGAAACCACCGTGCTCGCAGGCAGCCTGCCCGAGCCGCATGGGGTGACCGAAGACGGCGCGAAGTACCGCGTGAACCTGCAACGCGGCCAAAACCACGGCCTGTTTCTGGACATGGCCGAGGGACGGCGTTGGGTGCGTGCCCACGCACGCGACCACAAGGTGCTGAACCTCTTCGCTTACACCTGCGCGTTTTCCGTGGCGGCGCTGCAAGGCGGCGCCAAAGAGGTGGTGAACCTGGACATGGCGCAAGGTGCCCTCACCACCGGCCAGCAAAACCACCAACAGAACGGCATCACCAGCGGCGCCAAGTTTCTTGCGCACGATCTGTTCAGTTCTTGGGGCAAGGTCACGCGCATGGGGCCTTACGGGCTGGTCATCATGGACCCACCGAGCTTTCAGCGTGGCAGCTTCGTGGCCACAAAAGACTATGCCCGCTTGCTGCGCCGCTTGCCCAACCTGCTGCGGCCCGGCGGCCACGCCCTGCTGTGCCTGAACGCGCCGGAAATCCCTGAATCCTTTCTGCACGATCTGCTGGCTACCGAAGCACCCGAACTGGAGCTGCTACAGCGCTTGCCCAACCCAACGGTGTTTGCCGATGCATCCAGGGACCGTGCATTAAAAGTGTTGCTGGCGCGCTTGCCACCGCTTACCGAACGTCCGATTGCTTAAGACCTCAAGTATTTTTGGGGGCCGTTGGAAATAACCGACACCACGGTTTTTGGGCTGGTGCTAACTTCACGCACCATGAAAAAACTTTGGGACATCTCCCCACCCATCCACGCAGGCGCGCCAGTTTTCCCGGGTGACACCGCGTATTCCCAAACCTGGGTGGCTCGCATCGGGCCAGACTGCCCGGTCAACGTGAGCGCCATCACCTTGTCGCCCCACGTGGGCGCGCACGCCGACGCGCCGCTGCATTACGACCCCGAGGGCGATGCGATCGGCGCGGTGGATCTGGATGCGTTTTTGGGTCCCTGCCGGGTGGTCCACGCCATCGGCTGTGGCCCGCTGGTGCTACCCGAACACATCGCCCATGCACTGCAAAACCTGCCCCCCCGGTTGCTGGTACGCGTGTACACGCTACAGCCGCAAGACCGCTTTGACGACACCCTGCCCGCCTTCGCGCCTGAAACGGTGGAGCGCCTGGCCGACCTCGGCGTGAAGCTCATTGGCATCGACAGCGCCAGCATAGACCCCGCCGACAGCAAGGCGCTGCTCAGCCACCAGGTGATCCGCCAGCGCGGTCTGCGCGTGCTGGAAAACCTGCTGCTCGACGATGTGCCCGAGGGCGATTACGAGCTGATCGCCCTGCCCCTGAAGCTCACCACCGCCGACGCCTCGCCCGTGCGCGCCGTGCTCAGAGCCCTTTGAACCGCAACCTCAAAAATCATGACAACCCTGCAACACTGCATCGACCTTGACACCCAAGACCCACTGCGCAGCCTGCGCACGCTGTTCAGCATCCCCTCTGGCACCATTTACCTGGACGGCAATTCGCTCGGTGTGATGCCTGCCGCCACCCCGTCGCGCGTGGCCGACACCGTCGCCCGCGAATGGGGCACCGACCTGATCCAGAGCTGGAACAAAAACGGCTGGTTTGCCATGCCCCAGCACGTGGGCAACAAGATCGCCCGGCTCATTGGCGCGGGCGACAACGAAGTGGTGGCCACCGACAGCACGTCCATCAACCTCTACAAAGTGCTCAGCGCGGCGCTGAACATGGCCGCGGTGGACAGCCCGCAGCGCAAACGCATCGTCAGCGAGCGCAGCAACTTCCCGACCGACCTCTACATTGCCGAGGCGCTGTGCAAAGAGCGCGGGCTGGAGCTGGTGCTGGTGGAACCCGAAGGCATGGCGGCAGCCCTCACCGCCGAAGTGGCGGTGCTGATGCTCACCCATGTGAACTACCGCACCGGTGCCATGCACGACATGGCCGCCCTGACCGCCGCCGCCCACGCCGCTGGCGCACTGATGGTATGGGACCTGGCGCACAGCGCAGGCGCCGTGCCGGTGGACCTGTGCGGCGCCTGCGCCGACTACGCGGTGGGCTGCGGCTACAAATACCTCAACGGCGGCCCCGGCGCACCCGCCTTTGTGTGGGTGAATCCCAAACACGCCAACCGCTTCTGGCAACCGCTGGCCGGCTGGTGGGGCCACGCGGCGCCCTTCACCTTCACGCCCGACTACCAACCCGCACCCGGCATCACCCGCTACCAGTGCGGCACCCAGCCCATCATCAGCCTGGCCGCGCTGGACTGCGGGCTTGACGTGTTTGCAGCGGCTGAAGCGCTCGGTGGTATGGCTGCGCTGCGCACCAAGTCGCTGGCACTGACCGACCTGTTCATCGCGCTGGTGGAAGAGCGCTGCGCAGGACACGGCTTGGGCCTGGCCACGCCACGGGCGCACGCTGAACGCGGCTCACAAGTCTGTCTGACACGGGACGAAGGCGCCTACGCCATCGTGCAGGCGCTGATTGCGCGCGGCGTGGTGGGCGACTACCGAGCCGGTGACGGCGGCAACCACAAAGACATCCTGCGCTTTGGTTTCACCCCGCTCTACATCGGGTTTGAGGAAGTTTGGCAAGCGGTGGAGCACCTCAAGCAGGTGCTGGAAAGTGGCGAATGGCAGCGCCCCGAATTCAACCGCCAACACGCTGTGACCTGAACCGGAGCACCCCATGACCTGCCCGCACCACACCGAAGCCATCGTCGCCGAAGAAAAGGCCCAGCTCGACTTCAGCGAGCGCATGAGCTACGGCGACTACCTGCAGCTCGACGCCATTCTGGGTGCGCAAAAACCGCTGTCGCCCGCACACGACGAGCTGCTGTTCATCGTGCAACACCAGACCAGCGAACTCTGGATGAAGCTGATGCTGCACGAGCTGCACGCGG
>JAUXXN010000558.1 GCA_030684755.1 Hydrogenophaga sp. | reverse complement strand
TCGGCCTCCCAGTGCTGGCTGAGCATTACCGCGCAGCCCGCAAGAGCTGGAAGCTGGACTTGGCCTTGCCCGACGGCTCGCAAATTGAGCTGTTTTCAATGCCAGGAGCGCCACCTCGGCCCTCGTATCCTGAAGCGCAGGGCTTGCGGCATCTGGCGTTTGAGGTGCAGGATGTGGCGCAGTGCAAACACACGCTAGAGGCACAGGGCGTGGCTGTGGAGGCGGTTCGTGTGGACGAATACACCGGGCGGCGTTTTGTCTTTTTCACCGATCCGGATGGCTTGCCGCTTGAGCTGTACGAGGCAGCGCCAGTGGGCTGAGTTCGGTCAGCGCCCGCGCGTGGCCATCATCGCCGCGCCGATGATCATCACCGCCGCCAGCGCCACCGACACACTGGGCGTTTCACCGCGCACCCACAGCAGCGTGAGCGTGGACAACAGCGGCGTGAGGAAACTCAACACCCCAATTTGTCGCGCATCGCCGCGTTTGAGCGCCGCGTCCCACAGAAAAAAAGCACCGCCCAGCGGCCCCAGGCCCATCACCACGATCAGCCCCCAGTCGCGCGCCGACAAGGCGGTGGCCGGTTCCAGCCACGCGTGGCACAGCAACGACAGCAAGCCCGAAACCAGCGCAAAGCTGCCAATGGCGGCGGTGGGGAAGGTGCGTACGCGCTTCGTCAGCAGCGAGTAGCTCGCCCAGATGAACGCTGAGCCCAGCGCTGGAATGTAGCCCCAGGCCCACACCGCATCGGAGCTGCCGCCGCGTCCACCCAAGATCGCCAGGGCCGCACCCGCAAAACCCAGCAGGGCGGCCAGCACATGCCGCGCCGTGAGCGAGACGCCAGGCAGAAACAGCGGCGCCATCACCACAATACCCAGCGGCCACAGGTAGTTCACCAAATTGGCTTGCACCGGTGGTGCGTGGCGCAGCGCGACAAACAGCAAAAAATGAAAGCCGAACAGGCCGTAAATGCCCATCGCCAACGTGGACAGGGGTACACGCCATTGGCGAAGATCAAAGCGCGACAGGGGCAGGGCGATGACGCTGCCCACCAGCAAAGCCAAACCGGTCAGTAAAAACGGCGGCACATGGGACAGCGCCACACCCAGCGCCGCCAGTGAGGCCCACAGCGCAATGGCGCCCAGCGCCAGCAGGTTGGCGCTCATGCGCCAGCGCGGGTGTTTTGCACCGCTGTTTGATCCAGAACAAAACCGAAAAGCACCACCATCTCAGATACTCCAATGGGTATTTTTATATTGCAAAGGACATCACATGAGCACCTTCGACCACAGCGGCCTGATCCAAGATATCAACGACAGCCTGTCCCCGTTTCGCAAGGCCCAACCCGAAGCCATGGCTGGGTTTGGTCAGTTGGCGCGCGCAGCCATCACCGACGGTGTGCTCAGCGCCAAACAAAAGGAGCTGATTGCGCTGGCCATTGGAGTGACGCAGCGCTGCTCAGGCTGCATTGGCTTTCATGTGAAGGCGCTGCACCGCCTGGAATGTACCCGCGCCGAGCTGGAGGAAATGCTGGCGGTCTGCGTGTACATGGGCGGCGGTCCGGCGCTCATGTACGCCGCCGAGGCCATCACGGCCTGGGAAAAAATGCAGCCCAACAAGGGTTGAACCATCCGAACCTAGCGCTTCAGGCGTTGGGTGCGGGGTTGAGCACGTTGTGCGCCTGCACGTCGGCGTGGTAACTGCTGCGCACCATGGCGCCCACGGCGGCGTGGGTGAAACCCATTTTGTAGGCCTCGGCTTCGAACATCTTGAACGTGTCTGGGTGAACATACCGGCGCACCGGTAGGTGGTGGCCGCTGGGCGCGAGGTACTGGCCAATGGTGAGCATGTTGATGCCGTGCGCGCGCATGTCGCGCATGACGTCCAGGATTTCTTCGTCCGTCTCACCCAGGCCGACCATCAGGCCGCTCTTGGTGGGCACATCCGGAAACAGCGCCTTGAATTTCTTCAGCAAATTCAGGCTGAACGCGTAGTCCGAACCTGGCCGCGCTTCCTTGTACAGGCGCGGCACGGTTTCCATGTTGTGGTTCATCACGTCGGGTGGCGCAGCTTTCAGAATCTCCAGCGCGCGGTCGTCGCGGCCACGGAAGTCGGGTACCAGCACTTCAATTTGTGTGTGCGGTGAAAGCGCTCGGGTTTTTTCAATGCAGGCCACAAAGTGACCGGCGCCACCGTCGCGCAGGTCGTCGCGGTCCACACTGGTGATCACCACGTATTTCAGCTTGAGCTGGGCAATCGTTTTGGCCAGGTTGTCGGGTTCGTTCACGTCCAGCGGGTCGGGGCGGCCATGGCCCACGTCGCAAAACGGGCAGCGCCGAGTGCACTTGTCGCCCATGATCATGAAGGTGGCCGTGCCTTTGCCGAAGCATTCGCCGATGTTGGGGCAGCTGGCCTCTTCGCAAACGGTCACCAGCTTGTTGGCGCGCAGCACGTCCTTAATCTCGTAAAACCGGGTGGTTGGCGAGCCAGCCTTGACGCGAATCCAATCGGGCTTTTTCAGTACCTCAGCCTGCACGATCTTGATCGGGATACGCGCCGTTTTGGCCTGGCTTTTCTGCTTGGCGGTGGCGTCGTAGTTTGCGGTGGACTGGGCTTCGCGCACAGTGCTGGCCGTGTTGGGTGTGGCGGCCGTGGGGGTGTCGGGGCTGGTCATGGCGTGGGCGCGGATCGCGCGGTTGTGTCAGGGCGTGAGGGTGTTCTGAAGCTGCTGGCTCAAAACCTGCGCCGCTTCATCCCATGAAACGGCAACCTCGATTGTAGAAAGGTCCACCGTCTGCAGGCCAGCATAACCACAGGGGTTGATGCGCCAGAAGGGTTGCAGGTCCATGGCCACGTTCAGCGCCACACCGTGGTAGGTGCAGTGACGGCTCACTTTGATGCCCAGCGCCGCGATTTTGCCCAGCCCGGTGAAATCGGGGTCAGCAGCCGGCTCGCCTGGCACTTTTTTTTGTGGTCGCTGGGGCAGCAGGGCGTGGCTGGTCGGGTCATCCAGCCGCACATAGATGCCCGGCGCATGGGCCACACGGTGGCCGGTCACACCGAAATGCGCCAGCGTGCGGATCACGGCCTCTTCGATGCGGTACACGTACTCTTTGACGAAATAGCCTGCGCGCTGCAAGTCGATCAGCGGGTAAACCACCACCTGCCCGAGCCCGTGGTAAGTCACCTGCCCACCCCGGTTGGTTTTCACCACCGGAATGTCGCCGGGTGCCAACAAGTGGTCTTCACGGCCGGCCAGGCCTTGCGTGAACACCGGCGGGTGCTCACACACCCAGAGCTCGTCGGGCGTGTCGGCCGTACGGGCTGCCGTGAAGGCCTGCATGGCCTCGTAGATGGGGGCATAGTCCGCCCGGCCAAGGAAGCGCAGTTCCATTCAGAGAACGATCTTGACCATCGGGTGTGTGGTCAGCGTGCGGTACAGCTCATCGAGCTGTTCGCGGCTCGTCACATGCACCGACAGCGTGAGGCCCAGGTAGTTGCCGGCCTTGCTGGGGCGCTGCTCCACCGTGGCCTCGTCAAAACTGGGGTCGAACGCGCGTGCCACATGCGTCATGGCCAGCAAAAAACCCTCGGCATTTGCACCCATCACCTTGATGGGGAAGTGACACGGGTACTCGATCAGCGACTGTTCGGGCGGTATCTCGGGAGGCAAGTTCATGCGCGCTCCTTAGGCGGCGAGTTGGGCTTTGGCAGCCTGGTATCCGGCGTACAAGCGTTCATACACTGGGCCTGGTAAGCCACGTGCAGCGCCATGGCCCACCGGGTTGTCGTCCAGCAGGGTCACGGGCAACACCTCCTTGGTGGCCGACGACAGCATGAGTTCGTCTGCGTCCAGCACCTCGGCGCGGGTGATGCGGCGCAGCTCAAACGGAATGCCCTGATCGCGACAAATGGCTTCAATCAGGTTGAATCGGATGCCTTCCAGCACCAGGTTGTCTTTGGGCGGCCCCATGACCACGCCATGTTTCACCACCCACACATTGCTGGCAGCCGCTTCGCTCAAAAAGTCGCCCCGAAACATCACCGTTTCCAGTGCACCAGCGTCTGCGCTGATCTGGCGGGCAAACACCGCCCCCAGCAAACTGGTGCTTTTGATGTGGGCTTTTTCCCAGCGAAAATCCTGGGCGCTCACGCATGCCACGCCCTGCGCGCGCTGTGTGGCGCTGGCCAGCTTCATCTCTCCACACATCACAAACACCGTGGGTTTGAGGCCGGGCAGCATCACGTGGTCGCGCGGAGCAACGCCTCGGGTCACTTGGATGTAGATCAACTGGTTGGCCACGCCGGTGGTTTCCGCCAGAGACTGAATCAATCGGCGCGCCACAGCCAGCCACTCTGGACGCGACAGTGGGTTGGGAATCCGCAACTCGGCAAGCGAGCGGTCTAGGCGCGCCAGATGATGCTCGAAACAAAAAATGTGTCCGTCGTAAGCAGGCAGAACTTCATACACACCGTCGCCGAAAATAAACCCTCGGTCGAGTACGCTGACTTGGGCGTTGCTCAATGGGCCATAGACGCCGTTCAAGTAACACAGAGAATCGGGAAGGATGGGTGTGTCGCTTGCGGGTGTGTGGTTCATATTTGTATTATCAACGGGTAAACTCACGCACAGAAACGACACAGAGGGACTTGACGATCCACTGGGGTTTCTACGTATAATGCGTGGCTTTGCGAGACATCTCGCGTTTGTAACCTGCTTGTAATTTGCCATGAAGACAATGCCAACGGTTGAGTCGAAGGCGACACAGCATGACGAATGGGAAGATGGGGCGCAAGAACCCGAATTCAAGCCTCTGACGAGCGAAGAAGCTAAGCAGTGGCGAATCAGTCAGCCGGTCTTTTCCGTCTGGCGGTTGGTTGGTGTGCAGTTGCTGGCAGGACTCGCAGCGAGTGCTCTGGGTTGGTTGCTTACGCAGTCATCACCTGTGGCTTGGTCAGTCCTTTATGGTGCGGCTTCGGTGGTGATACCTACGGCTTTGATGGCCTATGGCTTGACTTCCAGTGCTTTGTCCCGACTCACCTCGGGGTTTGCTCAGGCGGCATTTGCTGGTTTCTTGTTGTGGGAAGGGGTCAAGGTTTTGTTGGTGGTTGCCATGTTGTGGTTGGCGCCAACAGCGGTCCCTGGTTTGAGCTGGCTTGGTCTTTTGGCTGGGCTGGTGGTGGTGCTCAAGGTGTACTGGTTGGGTCTCTGGACCCAGGCACGTCGCTCTAACGAAAACGGTTAAATTTCCGACAGATCGGTGAAACGAACATGGCAGCTGACGGTAACGCTCTCACCCCCGGTGAATATATTCGCCACCACTTGGGTCACCTGGCCAACAAGAAGCAGGAGTCCATAGTGGACTTCTCGGTCATCAACATCGATTCGGTGGTGGTGAACATCGTGCTGGGTGTTTTGGTCTGTTTTGTCCTGTGGCTCGCAGCTCGTAAGGCATCGGCAGGCGTACCTGGGCGCTTTCAGGCGGCCGTCGAGATGATGGTCGAGATGGTGGACAGTCAGGCCAAGGCTGTTATTCACAACGCGGCCAGCCGCAAAGTCATTGCGCCTTTGGCTTTAGTGGTTTTTGTCTGGATCTTCATGATGAACTTCATGGATCTTTTGCCAGTCGACCTTATTCCATTCATCTGGGCGCATGGCGTCCCGTTCCTGAATGACCAAACCGACACGGGCCTGCATGCTGTGTTTGGCATGAAAGACTACATGCGTGTGGTTCCGACGGCCGACCTCTCAACAACGCTGGGTCTGTCTGTTTCTGTTCTGCTTCTTTGTCTGTATTACAACGTCAAGATCAAGGGTCTGGGCGGCTGGGCGCATGAGCTCGTGAGCGCGCCGTTTGGTACCAGCAAGAATCCAGTCTGGGCCATTCTGTTGGGGGTGGTCAACTTTTTGATGCAAATGATCGAGTTCGTGGCCAAGACGGTTTCACACGGCATGCGGTTGTTTGGAAATATGTTCGCGGGTGAGTTGGTGTTCATGCTGATTGCGTTGCTGGGTGGTTTTGCTGCCTTGTCGCTCAGCGGGGGGCTGTTCTTCGTCGGGCATTTGATCGCCGGTACGGTGTGGGCCATTTTTCACATCTTGATCATCACCCTGCAGGCGTTTATTTTCATGATGCTGACCCTGATTTACCTCGGGCAAGCGCATGACGCTCACTAAAGCGCACTGAACGGTAGCGCTCTGGTTTTCTCTCTCGTTTCTTTTTTTCTCAACTTTCGTTCATCTCATAGGAGTCATCATGGAAAACGTTCTGGGTCTTGTCGCACTGGCTTGCGGTCTTATCGTCGGTCTGGGTGCTATTGGCGCATCCATAGGCATTGCGCTGATGGGCGGCAAATTTCTGGAAGCGTCAGCCCGTCAACCCGAGCTGATGAACGACTTGCAGACCAAGATGTTCATCTTGGCCGGTCTGATCGATGCCGCGTTCTTGATCGGCGTGGCTATCGCTCTGTTGTTCGCTTTCGCCAACCCCTTCACGCTGTAATTGGGTTTGCTGGCTTGCGCAATGTCGATGGTGTGTTTGCAACAGGGTTTTAATCCTCTCGACCACCTTCGGCACTGTGCAGCAGCAAGTGCGTCACCACTTTTGTCAACACACAGAAAGGCGTTGCGATGAATATCAATGCAACCCTCTTTGCGCAGGCCATCGTTTTTGCGATCCTGGTGCTCTTCACGATGAAATTCGTGTGGCCCCCGATTGCCAAAGCTCTTGATGAGCGTGCGTTGAAGATTTCCGAGGGCCTGGCTGCTTCCGAGAAGGCCAAGACCGAATTGGCTGGCGCCAACAAACGTGTAGAAGAAGAGTTGAGCAAATCGCGCAACGAATCTGCTACCCGCCTGGCCGATGCTGAGCGCCGTGCACAAATGCTGATTGAGGATGCCAAAGGTCGGGCTACCGACGAAGCCTCCAAGATCGTTGCTGCAGCGCGCCAAGAAGCTGAGCAGCAGGTCGTAAAGGCCCGTGAAGCTCTGCGTGAAGAAGTGGCGGCGTTGGCTGTTAAAGGCGCCGAGCAAATTCTGAAGCGCGAAGTCAACGCTGGCGTTCACGCCGAGTTGCTGGGTCGTCTGAAGGCCGAGCTCTGATCCGCCGCAACCAGTCGGTATCGTCTAGAGGCATCCAAAGGTAAACCATGGCCGAAATTGCCACCATTGCCCGCCCTTACGCGGAAGCGCTGTTCCAGGCTACGAAAGCCGACGCAGCCACCACTGCGGTCTGGCTCGACGAGCTGGCCGCCGTGGCCTCGAATGACCAGTTGCGTCAGTTTGCGGACAACCCCAAATCGTCACCCGACCAGGTGTTTGGTCTCATTTCGGGCGTGCTGAAAAGTCACTTTCCCGAGATGGCGGCCAACTTCCTGCGTACGGTGATTGACAACGGTCGTATTGCCGTGTTGCCCGAAATTGCGATCCAGTTCCGTGTCTTGAAAAATGCACAACAGGGTACGTTTGACGCAGTGGTTTACAGCGCTTTCGATCTGGACAGCGCAGCGCTGGTCGACTTGTCGGGTGTGCTCGAAAAACGTTTTGGCCGCAAGCTCAACCTTCGGGTTGAGCTGCAGCCCGAGCTGATCGGTGGCATTCGCGTTGTGGTGGGTGACGAGGTGTTTGACACTTCGATCAAAGCCCACTTGGAACAAATGAAAATTGCCCTGACAGCCTGACGGCTTGTTCCCCGGGCGCGCCTGCATCACATTTAACGAAAGAAGGAAAGAGTCATGC
>JAUXXN010000540.1 GCA_030684755.1 Hydrogenophaga sp. | reverse complement strand
GCATGATGGCGCGCTGGATGACGCGCTGAAATCCCAATGTTGGTTGGGTATCGACCTCGTCTGTCCCGGCCACCTGCGGCGTGTTGTCCTTGATGAAGTTCGTTAAAGACTTGCGCAAGTCGTCGATGTTGGCAGAGCAGGCGCGGAGAACCTCGGCCGCGCTGGGGTTGTCGAGCAGTGCTAGCAGAAGATGCTCAACGGTGATGAATTCGTGGCGTTGTTGTCGGGCCTCTACAAAGGCCATGTGCAAGCTGACTTCAAGTTCCTGGGCAATCATGGACACGTCCTTTGGGCTGTGGGTAATATGAAAAGCTGACGTTCGGGAGGCGTAATATCAGTTGGATTGCCACCAAGTGGGGCGGTTCTGCATTTATTCAACGGGCTCACTCACGCACTGCAACGGATGCCCAGCGCTGCGTGCGGCTTGTAGCACTTGGTCAACCTTGGTGCTCGCTACATCACGGGAATACACTCCGCAAATGCCTTTGCCTTCCAAGTGGATCTTCAACATGATTTGGGTCGCTGTCTCCCGATCTTTGCTGAAGAACTCTTGAATGACATGAACCACAAACTCCATGGGTGTGAAGTCGTCGTTAAGAAGCACCACCTTGAACATTTGTGGTGGTTTGGTGCGCTGTGTTCGGCGCTCAAGCACCACCGAGTCGTCGCTGCCCACACGGGGAGGTAAGACCGGGTTTTCGGGTTTTTTAGGGTTTTGGGTTGCCATGAAATCGATTCTAGCGGTGTGCGACTACCCACGATGCTCAGTGGGCATATGGAAACCCTTGCACCAAGCCCGGCACACCGTGCCGGGCTTGGTAGCAGACACGCTAAGAGCCCATTTTTAAGAGTACCGTGGTTGCACATTTGCTTTTTTGAGAGCAGCCATGATACATAATTTGTAACGTGCCAGTAATCGAAAAATCAGGATTTAAAAATCCATTGAAGATTAATGCGTTGTTCAACGATAGTTGCTGCAAAGAGCAGTGACTCAATTGCAAAAGAAACGTCAAATCTACGCCGAAAAGATCTCACTTTGATGGGATTTCGCACATCCTGAAATACACATATCCAACTCTCGATGGACAATCAAGCTTAGGACGCAGGAACCTCTATATCGCCCCGGTACTCGATCTTGCCCCGCACTCGCGCGCGCGGATGTATATCGATCAATTCGTCGTAACTGGCATCACCAATCAGGGTGGCTGAGCCCGTGATTTCAAGTGCTTTTCTAGCGATGACCGTGCCAATAACCTTGCCTTCGATAAACACGTAGTCGGCTTCTAAACGGGTGTTCTCAAGCACCCCTGTGGCGCCCACATGGAGCGTGCCACCGAGCTCAAATGTGATATTGCCATTCAGCTGGCCATCGACCTTGATACCTTGGTCTCGGGTGGAATGGAAGTTGCCGTCGAACACGGCACATTCGGCAATCAGGCTGGTAATGGCGCTTAGGCGTTCAACAGGCACCAGGCGGGTGGTGGCGGGGTTGTGGCTCATGGGGTCAGGGCTCCTTGTGCAACCGGTTGGTGGATGTGATAGAGGGATCTTGAGGTGATGCCGTGGTACCAAGTACTCCATGGCCTACAGGCGTTGTTGATTGTGCATACGCGTGTTGTGATAACAGTTGATCTTGCGCGGGCGCACCCCGGTGGGTGTGCATTTCGGGCATCAGCCAGCGCGATGCTGCCCACGCCAATGCCAATACCAGCAACACAGTAACGCACCTCCACAACCCCCAAACCAGCCAGCGCAGCGCCACGCGGCGGCGCCCTACAAGGCGGTCACGTTGCCAACTGGCCTTAAGCGCGGCTTGTAGCAGCACTTGGGCGTCGGGTACATGGATTGGTGTGGCAGGGTTTTGTGGTGGAACTGGGCTGGAACGCTGCATGAAGGTCCGTCATTTGTGTGGGTTGATGTCTCGTTTTTTCAGAGGGCCCTGCTTGGGGCAGACACACGCTCCAGGGTGGCGTTCAAGTCAGCGCCATTGACCTGAATACGGCCATAGCGCACCAAACCGCGCACGCTGGCGGTGTCGTGCAAGGACACTTCACCTTGACCCGAGTCGAGAATGCCATCGGTGTGGCCCATGACAGAAATTTTCTGCGCGGTGATGTCCCCTTGCACCCGTCCCGTTGCCGTGACCACGACCGAGACCTGCGCACCAGGCGCCTGGCTCAGGTTGCCTTCAACCGTGCCCGCAATGCTGCAAGCGCCACGCAGTTGGGCATGGCCCACAAAATGCAGTCCTTCTGCCAGCATGGTTCGGGCGGGACCTCCGTCGCTGGTGTCGCCTGCTATGGATGGCTGTACTTGGGGATGTAGGACAGGTAAGTTGACCGCCTGCGTGGGAGGCATAGCGTTACCCACCGTTAATTCCAAGTATGGGGTGGGGGCATGGATGCTCTGTTCGCTGATGCTGCTCTTATGTGATTGAGGCTCGGTCTCAAGCGGCTCGTTGCGATACTGGGTGGGGTTGTATTCCATGTCCGGTTCCAGAGGGTTGGTCGGGGATCTGTTGGTTCTTGGTTCGTACGGGGATCAAGACGGGTCAGGCAGGGCATCTTTCAGCACGGGCAGGTTATCGCCTTTTTTCAGCGTCTTGAAAGGACCTTGCAAGTCGGCACCTTCGTAGAGTTGCAGTCGCCTAGCCATGATCGTGCCTGTGGATACCCCAGTGTTGGACACGCAAGCCATGCCTTGGCATTCCAAGCTGGTGTCGTGGGCGCAGCCACCTGCATCACCCAGCCTTCCAAAAAGGTAGAGGTCACCCGACACGCGGACACGGCCCCGCACCACGCCTCCTGCCCATACGATTAGGCGGCCATTGACACGAATATTGCCAACAATTTCACCTTGTACGAGCAAACCACCTTCAAAGCTCAGGTCGCCGCTCACCAAGCTGCCGGCTGCTATGCGGTTCACCACATGCATGGCGATGGGGTCGATGGTGAGCGTGTCTTGCGGAGGTTTTACTTCCATAAAATCAGTCCCCAAAAAGCCACGGTCACCATCAGACTTAGCACGCCGAGCAGGGCCAGCAAAAGCGAGTTGCGCTCTAGCCAATGCCGTACCTGCCCGGGACGCCGACGCGGTTGACCAACGAGCTCACTTGAGCGGTTTATCACAATCCATTCCTTCCACATACGGCTTAAACGGGCGTCTCCACCGCGCATTGGAACCTCGATCCCTTGAGTGGATGGGTTGCTTGCTTCAAGCTGGTGGCCCAAGTAAATCGAGTAAGGGGCTCCAACGATGGTTTGGGTGAGGAAGGCGTCGGTGTCGTCCATGAGATGTGT
>JAUXXN010000539.1 GCA_030684755.1 Hydrogenophaga sp. | reverse complement strand
GCGGCGGTGCGCCCTATGCCGGCGGGCACGCCATCAACACCCCGTTTGGCCCAGTGTACGCCGGCAACCTCACGCCCGACCCGGCGCACGGCCTGGGTACCTGGAGCGCCGATGCCTTCTGGCGCGCCATGCGCCACGGCCAGTCGCGCGACGGCCGCTTGCTCAATCCCTTGTTCCCCTACGAGAACTTCACCCTCATCAGCCGCGAAGACAGTGACGCGCTCTACGCCTTCTTGCAAAGTCTGCCTCCCGTGGCCCAACCCAACCGTCCCCACGGCCTGCGGTTTCCCTACAACACGCAGGCTGCTCTGGCGGTGTGGCGCGAGCTGTACTTTGAGCCTGCCACTTTCACGCCCGATGCGGCCCGCCCCGCCGAATGGAACCAGGGCGCCTACCTCGTGCGCGGCCTTGCTCATTGCGCCGCCTGCCATTCGCCGCGCGATGCGCTGGGCGGCATCCTTCAGGCCAGCACCCTCAGCGGAGGCCTCATGCCGGTGCAAGGCTGGTTCGCACCTTCGCTGCACGCCCGCAGCGAAGCGGGCGTGGCCCACTGGAGCGAACAGCAGGTGGTAGACCTGTTGAAAAACGGCGTGCTGCACAGCGCCCGCAACAGCGACGGCGCCACCGTCATGGGGCCCATGGCCGACGTGGTGTTCCAAAGCACCCAGTACCTGAGCGACACCGACCTGCGCGCCATGGCCACCTACCTGCGCGCCCTGCCACCCAAGGAAGCCACCACCGCGCCCGAGCCCAACGCCAACTCAGCGCAACTGGCGCTGGGCGACCAGGTCTACCAGCGGCACTGCGTGGACTGTCACGGTGCCAGCGGCCAAGGCGCTGCAAACGCCTACCCTGCACTCGCCGGCAACCGCGCCGTCACCCTGGCTTCACACGTCAACCCCGTGCAGGCCATTTTGAGCGGCGGCTTTGCCCCCGCCACTGCCGGCAACCCCCAGCCCTATGGCATGCCGCCCTACCGCACCCTGCTGACCGACACCGAAGTGGCCGCCGTGGCCAGCTTCATTCGCCAGAGCAGGCGCAACCAGGCGGGTGCGGTCACCGCGTTGGACGTGCAGCGCGTGCGCTGACACCTCATACAACGCCGAATCTTTTACAAATCCAAGATTTACGGCATGTACTGCTGAAGAAACCGAGGTTAAAAAAATCGACACGTTGAAATGACACCATAACCTGAACTTGACTTGTTTGTTTTGGAAAGTTAAGGTGTGTTAGATGAAGTACACCATGTTCGTTCTCATGATCACCAGCGCTTTGGTAGCGCATGCTTCGCCTCCTGCAAGCAATATGGAAAGTCTGCTAGCTAGCAAGGGCCTGATCGGTAAACTAGGGGGGCAACTACAACAAACCCGTGAATCGGTCGGAGAACGTGCATCTGAGCTGGTGCTCAACGCGATGGGCTTTCTGGGCGTTCCTTACAAATTTGGGGGGAATACCGAAGAAACAGGTTTCGACTGCAGTGGCTTCGTTCGTGCGGTGTTCGAACAGTCGGTTGGCAAGGTCCTGCCACGACGTGCTGAAGAGCAAGCGGCTGTTGCAGAAGCAATCGACCGTAGCGAGCTCAAGCCTGGAGACTTGGTGTTCTTCAACACCATGAAACGTGCTTTCAGTCATGTAGGTATTTACGTGGGTGATGGCAAGTTCATTCACTCCCCACGCTCGGGCTCACACGTTCGAGTCGAAGACATGCGAAAAGCGTACTGGAAGGCTCGTTTTAATGGCGCGAGGCGGGTCGTGTTGCCAACCCAGGGAGCGGAAGCATCCATGAGTCCTGCGCTTGATTTTGAACAGCTTGTCAAACGGGAGAAAACCGGTATATAATTCAAGGCTGCGCTGATCACTGCTGCTAAGTTCTAAACTTAGCAAAGCAACAGCAAAGTGTGGGAAGTGTTTAAAGATCAATCTGAAAATATTTCTCG
>JAUXXN010000532.1 GCA_030684755.1 Hydrogenophaga sp. | reverse complement strand
CCATGCCCACCACCTGGTCGCCCGCCTTGAGCTTGGGGTGCTTTGATTCGACCACTTCACCCACGGTGCCACCAATCATCACCTCGCCCAGCGCCTGCGAGGCCGCGTAGCTTTTGCTGTCGTTCATGCGCCCGCGCATGTAGGGGTCGAGGCTCAGGTAGTGGTGCTTCACGAGCACCTGACCGTCGCTCAGTTCCGGGGTTTCGGTGTTGATCAGCTTGAAGTTGTTGACGGTGGCTTCGCCTTGGGGACGGTTGTCGAGCACGATTTGTTGGTTGGTGGGCATGTTGTCTCTCCGAGGGGGGTAATGACCGACAAATCAGTCGGTCTTGATGGTGTTCAGGGGTTGGGTGGATTTGCCCACAGGCAAGCGCGGTACAAATTTGAATGTGCCAGTGGCGTGTGCGCACAGCTTGCCTGCTGCGTCAAAAATGCTGCCTTCGGTGAAGGCCATGGTGGCGGTTCGGTGCAGCAGGTGGCCTTTGCCCAGCAGCGGCCCTTTGGCTGCGCGCATAAAGCTGGTTTTCATCTCGATCGTGACGCAGCCCATGGCGGGTTCCACGCTGCGCGCGGCGTGCGCCATCACCACGTCCAGCAGGGTCATGCTGGCGCCGCCGTGCACCACATTGAACGAATTTTCATGCTCTGGCCTGGGCGTAAAAGCGATTTCCGCCTCGCCGCCTTCGAACATGCGCAGTTCAAAACCGAGGTGTTCAACGAAAGGAATGTGAACAGAAAACTGCACTCAACCTCCCGTGATGACGGACACGCCGCCGTCCACCGCCAGCCACTGGCCGGTGATGTGTTTGCCTGCGTCGGATGCGTACAGCACGGTCAAACCCTTCAGGTCTTCGTCGTCGCCCAGACGGCGCAGGGGGGCGTGCGAAGCCAGCTTCTCTTCGCCCATGGCCTTGAGCGTGCCTTGCGTCATTTTGCTGGGGAAAAATCCCGGGCAGATGGCGTTGACGCGGATACCGTGGGCGCCCCACTCGGCGGCCAGTGCACGGGTGAAGTTGATCACCGCACCCTTGGACGTGTTGTAAGCAATGGTTTTCATGCCCGACGGGTTGCCACCCAGGCCGGCGATGCTGGCGGTGTTGATGATGCTTCCCGCTCTGCGCGGAATCATGCTGCCCTTGGCGATCAACTGACTCAGCAAAAAGTAGCTGCGCACGTTGAGGTTCATCACCTTGTCCCAGGCCTCCAGCGGGTGGTCTTCAGCGGGTGCGCCCCAGGCGGCGCCCGCGTTGTTCACCAAAATATCCACGTCGCCCACGCGTTGCAGGGTTTCGCTGGTGAGGCGGCGAATGTCTTCTTCCAGCGAGCAATCGGCAGCGATCCAGCGTGCGTCAATGCCAGCGGCTTGCAGCTCGGCGGTGGCCTCTTCTAGGTCCGACGCTTTGCGCGAACTGATCACCACCCGGGCACCGGCCTCGCCCAGCGCATGGGCCATTTGCAGGCCCAAGCCGCGCGATCCGCCAGTAATCAAGGCTGTTTTGCCTGTGAGATCAAAGAGTTGCTGAATGTTTCGGGTCATGTTGTCTCCTTCGGGTTTGTGTGGCTCCCTCCCCCGCTGGGGGAGGGTTGGGGGTGGGGGCGCGTTGAGGGGGCTCAGCCCATGTAATCCATGCACTGGCGCTCTT
>JAUXXN010000450.1 GCA_030684755.1 Hydrogenophaga sp. | reverse complement strand
CCAAGTATTGCCGGTTGACCTCGCGAGCTGCGAAAGCCCGCACCAGTGCCTCAACCTAACGGCGACTTTTACCCACCAACATCAGGCCCGATGTGTCCTTGTCCAGCCGATGAACAATACCCGCTCGCGGCAAACTGGCGGCGCCCGCATGGTGGGCAAGCAGGCCATTGAGCAGGGTGCCGCTCCAGTTGCCCGCAGCGGGATGCACCACCAAACCCGCCGGTTTGTTGACCACGAGCAGATCGGCGTCTTCAAACACCACATCCAAAGCCATGGCCTGCGGCACAAAAGCCATGGCTTGCTGTGTGGGACGCAACTCCACCTGCAAGCGTTCACCCGCCGCAATGCGGGCGGCCTGCTTGATCACGGCAGCGCCGCGCAACTGCACCGCACCGTCAGCCATGAGCTGCTGTAGGTAGGAGCGTGAGAACTCCGGGATCAAGCGAGCCAAAGCCCGATCAATACGCCAGCCATGCATGTCTGTGGGTACCTCACAGAGGCGGATTTCGGCCTCGATCGGTCCTTCCTCAGCCGGTAAGGCCTCGTCCAGCGCATCATCGGGCGCCGGTGTGGGCAGCCCCTCCCTCATCGATATAATTTCAGTGGCCAAAACCTGGTTGTTCCGTTGTAAAGGTATGCGAGTGATGCTTCTGTCCAGATTATCTGCTGTGTCACTGTGCTTGGTGGGCTTCGCCTTGGCGCTGTCTGGTTGCGCCAAAACCAAGGCTGTAGACGAGACCGCTGGATGGAGCCCCAACAAGCTTTACACGGAAGCGCGCGACGAGCGCAACGCTGGCAACTTTGAAAAAGCCATCACGCTGTACGAAAAGCTGGAAGGCCGCGCCGCGGGCACGCCACTGGCTCAGCAAGCCCAACTCGACAAAGCACACACCCATTACAAAGCAGGTGAGCCGGCGCAGGCACTTGCCGCCATCGACCGCTTTATGCGGCTGCACCCCTCCAGCCCAGCCCTTGACTACGCGATTTACCTGAAAGGCCTGGCCAGTTTCAACGACAACTTGGGCTTATTTGGCTCACTGTCTCGCCAAGACCTGTCCGAGCGAGACCAAAAGGCAGCCAAAGAATCGTTTGAAGCATTCCGCGATCTGGTCACTCGCTTCCCCGATTCCCGGTACACCCCAGATGCACGCTCGCGCATGACATACATCGTCAACTCGCTGGCTCAGTATGAAGTGCATGTAGCGAGGTACTACCACAAACGTGGTGCCCATTTGGCCGCCATTGGCCGCGCCCAGACCGCATTGGTGGACTACGCCGACGCACCCGCTCTGGAAGAGGCCTTGTACATTCTGATCCAGTCATACGACGCGTTGGGCTTGGCGCAGTTGCGCGACGACTCTCGCCGAGTGATGATGGCTACCTACCCTAACAGCGATTACCTGAGCAAGGGTTTCAGAAGCGCCAGCGACCCTTGGTGGAAGGTTTGGTAAAAAGCCTCACCGCAGGGGATCCAGCCTTTGGCAACCAAGAGCCAAGTTTCGGAGAAAACGCTCTTTTAGGAGAGGTGCATGCCACACAACTGGCCGAGTACAGCCTATAGCGCCTTCAAGCTGTCACAGCTTGTCACAAAACCAACGTCAAGGTTCTGACTCCAGGCCACAGGCTATCCCAACTTAAGTGGTTACCATCAAGCGCATGCTCTGAAAGCTGCTCAAATTGCGAGTTGTTCCGTAGCCCTGAACAGGAGCACGCTCTGACACCACAAAGGACGAGGCTCTTATCTCTCCCCTGCACGACTCAGCTATGTCCAAAGGTTACCGTATTCAAGCATCGACCGGCATCCACCGGGGTGATCGCGACTATCAGCAAGACCAGGTTTGTTTGCTGCGCCACCCCCGCCACCCAGCCTGCCTGCTGGCGGTGGTGGCTGACGGCATGGGCGGACGCAGCGGCGGACGCAAAGCCTCTGACCAAGTGATGCTCACTGCGCGCCAGCTGTTTGAACGCTACGACCCAGACACCGACGATGCGTCAGTCCTTTTGCGCCAAATTGTGGAAGAGTCTCATTTGGTTATCAAACTGACCGCCGTTTCATCAGAGCAAGAGCCGCACAGCACCATCGCGGTTTTTCTCATCAACCCCGATGGCGACAGCCACTGGGCGCATGCCGGCGACTCCCGCATCTACCACTTCCGAAATGGAAGAATGATGTTTAGAACCAAAGACCACTCGTACGTTCAGACCTTGGTAGATCGGGGTGAAATCAGTGAAGAAGAGGCACAAAACCACCCCAATTCCAACATCCTCGCTGGTTGTTTGGGCACCGACAACGACCCGCCAATGGACATCCATGTGGTGCCACAACTGAACTCGGGTGACGCGATCATGTCATGCAGCGACGGGGTGTGGCATTACTTCACGCCCGAAGAATTGTCCAGCACCATTGCCATGCTGTCCCCACGCGAGGCATGTGAATTCCTGATCCAGAAAGCGCGTTCACGTGCCAGGGGTTCGGGCGACAACCTATCTTTGGCCATCGTCAAGCTGGACCCCCTGTATTGAAGCGCTAACGTCGCTCGGAATGCGATGCGTTTGCTGTTTAATGACAAACCAGCGCTAGCCCACCGACCATCAGCACCGACCATCAGATCAGGTTAGCCCTGTGTCCACCGTGCGGTGCTCCAGTGCCAAAAATTCAGCCGATTGCATCTCACCCAGACGGGATACCGTGCGGGGAAATTCGTGCGACATGGGGCCCTCGACGTACAGCAGTTCGGGCTCCACAGCAGCTGACATCACCAACTTGACACGCCGGTCGTACAACACATCAATCAGCCAAGTAAAACGACGCGCTTCGGACGCCTGGCGCACCTGCATCTGCGGCACGTTCGACAGCAGCACCGTGTGGAACTGGGAGGCAATTTCAAGGTAATCGTTTTGCGAGCGCGGCCCGCCGCACAGGGTACGAAAGTCGAACCAAATCACGCCACCGGCGCGCCGCACCGCGCGAATCTGGCGTGACTCGATTTGCATCACCGGATTTTCGTCACCCATTTCTGCCAGTTTCACAAAACTTTTTTCCATCGCTACATCCGCCTGCAGCCCCAACGGGCAGTGATACAAGTCGATCAGCGCCAGCGTTTGCTGGCGGTAATCGGTGCCGTTGTCCACGTTGATCACCTCCAGCTTTTGCTTGAGCAATTCAATCGCGGGCAAGATGCGGTCGCGGTGCAGGCCGTTGGGGTACAAGCCATCCGGGTGAAAGTTTGAGGTGGTAACAAAACCCACACCGGCCTTGAACAGCGCGTCCAGCAAGCGGTGCAAGATCATGGCGTCGGTCACATCTGCCACGTGAAATTCGTCAAAGCAAATCAGCTTGTAACGCTTGGCCATGCGCAAACCCAACTCGTCCAGTGGGTTAACGGTACCTTGCAATTCGCGCAGTTCGCGGTGGACCTCGCGCATGAACTCGTGAAAATGCAGGCGGGTTTTGCGTTTGATGGGCACGGTATTGAAGAAGCAATCCATCAAAAAGCTCTTACCTCGCCCCACGCCGCCAAACATGTAAACGCCACGCGGAATGTCCGGCTTGACGAACATTTTCTTCAACCGGTTCGATCGCTTTTGCTTGTAATGCGTCCACTCGGTGGCGCAGCGCTCCAGCGCGTCAATGGCGCGCTGTTGCGCGGGGTCGGTGGTGTAACCGCGCTCCAGCAGAGTGGCTTCGTAAGTGGATCTGACGGACATGTGTGGCCCTCTAAAGTCCGTGGGTTCGCAAAAAAACTTGCAGCAACCAAAATGCCCGCAAACCCGCATCACCGAGCTTGCAGGCCTGCCCCGCCCAGGGGGATGCGGTGGCTCGCAACAAGCCACCGGGTTGGATCAGAAATTCAGCGTGCGCTTGTCCACCGCCAGCGCGGCTTCTTTGGTCGCCTCGGACAGCGAAGGGTGCGCGTGGCAAATGCGGGCAATGTCTTCGGCGCTGGCCTTGAATTCCATCGCCACCACCGCTTCAGCAATCAGCTCCGACGCCATGGGGCCCACGATGTGGACGCCCAGGATTTCGTCGGTGGTTGCATCGGCCAGGAACTTCACCATGCCGGTCGTGTCGCCCAGTGCGCGCGCGCGGCCGTTGGCCAAGAACGGGAACGTACCGGCTTTGTAAGCGGCGCCGCGCGCCTTGAGCTGCTGCTCGGTCTCGCCCACCCAAGCAATCTCGGGGCTGGTGTAAATGACCCAAGGAACGGTGTTGAAGTTGACATGTCCGTGCTGGCCAGCAATGCGCTCTGCCACGGCCACGCCCTCTTCTTCCGCTTTGTGCGCCAACATGGGGCCACGCACCACATCGCCCACCGCCCACACACCGGGCAAGCTGGTTTTGCATTCAGCATCCACCACAATCGCGCCGCGCTCGTCGAGTTGCAGACCCACGGCCTCGGCATTGAGGCCAATGGTGTTGGGCACCCGGCCAATGGAGACGATCAGCTTGTCGGCATCCAGCTTCACGGCTTCGCCCTTGGCGTTGGTGTAAGCCACGCTGACGCCTTTTTTGGTCAGCTTGATGTCGCCCACTTTCACGCCCAGCTCAATCTTCAAGCCCTGCTTGTCAAAGGCTTTTTTGGCTTCTTTGGCAATTTGCTCGTCCACCGCGCCCAAGAACGTGGGCAGGCCTTCGAGGATGGTCACGTCCGAACCCAAACGGCGCCAGACCGAACCCATTTCCAAGCCAATCACGCCCGAACCAATCAGCGCCAGCTTTTTCGGCACCGCGCCGATGCGCAGCGCGCCGTCGTTGGACAGCACGGTTTCTTCGTCAAACGGCACGCCGGGCAGCGCACGGGCGTTGGAACCGGTGGCCACAATGATTTGCTTGCCAGTCAACAGGTCTTCTTTGGTACCCGCCACCTGAATCTCGTAACCGCCGTCCACCGCTTTCACAAACGAGCCCCGGCCATGGAAGAACGTAACCTTGTTCTTCTTGAACAGGTACTGAATCCCGTCGTTGTTCTGCTTCACCACCGCGTCTTTGCGGCCCACCATTTTGGACACGTCCATCTTCACCGTGCCGGTGCTGATGCCGTGGTCGGCAAAGTGGTGGTTGGCGTGGTCAAAATGTTCGCTGGATTGCAGCAGCGCTTTGGACGGGATGCAACCCACGTTGGTGCAGGTGCCGCCCAGTGCGGGGCCGCCAGCGGCGTTTTTCCATTCGTCAACACAGGCGACTTTGAAGCCCAGTTGCGCGGCGCGGATGGCCGCAATGTAGCCGCCAGGACCGCCACCGATGACGATCACATCAAAAGATTGAGACATGTTGAAACTCTCGGGTTGCTGCACGCCTTATTCGGCGGGCACAAAAATCCAGAGCAGGACGTAGAGCACCAGGCCCGTACCCCCTGCGAAAAACAGCACGGTCAGCAGCAGACGCCAAATCCAGGCGTCCACGCCCGTGGCCACGGCGGTGCCACCGCACACGCCCGCCAACCACTTGTCTGTGCGGGAGCGGCGCAGGCCGTTGACCGACTGCGCCAGCTTCGGCTGCACCAAGGGCTCCACACCCGTGCCCAGCAGCCGGGCTTTGGCCCGGTCGAACTCCGAGTCCGTCAAGCTGCCGCGTTCGCGCAGCTGTACCAGCTTCAAGAGTTCATCTGCCAGTGACATGGTGCAAGCCGCTTGTGGCCTCAGATGTCAAACAGCAAGCGCGCTGGGTCTTCCAGGGCTTCCTTCATCGCCACCAAGCCCAGCACTGCTTCGCGGCCGTCGATGATGCGGTGGTCGTACGACATGGCGAAGTAGTTCATGGGGCGAACCACCACTTGGCCGTTTTCCACCATGGCGCGGTCTTTCGTGGCGTGTACGCCCAAAATGGCCGACTGCGGTGGGTTGATGATGGGGGTGGACATCATCGAGCCGAAGGTGCCGCCGTTGGAGATGGAGAAGGTGCCACCGGTCATGTCGTCCATGCTCAGCTTGCCGTCTTTGGCTTTTTGGCCAAATTCAGCAATTTTCTTCTCAATGTCGGCAAAGCTCATTTGGTCGGCGTTGCGCAAAATTGGCACCACCAAGCCACGGGGCGAACCCACAGCAATGCCAATGTCGAAATAGCCGTGGTAAACGATGTCGTTGCCGTCCACCGAGGCGTTGAGAACCGGGAATTTTTTCAGCGCATGCACAGCCGCCTTCACGAAGAAGCTCATGAAGCCCAGCTTGACGCCGTGTTCTTTCTCGAACCGGTCCTGAAACTTCTTGCGCATCTCCATGACCGGAGCCATGTTGATTTCGTTGAACGTGGTCAGGATGGCGTTGGTCGATTGCGACTGCAACAAACGCTCGGCCACGCGGGCGCGCAGGCGGTTAATGGGCACGCGATCTTCAGGGCGGTCGCCCAGATCGGGTGCCACGGTGGCCACTTGGGGCAGCACTTTGGTGGGTGCGCCGGTGGGAATAGCCACCGGGGCGGCCACAGCGGCCTTGGGTGCAGCCGCAGCAGCCAGCACGTCGCCTTTGGTCACACGGCCATCTTTGCCCGTGCCGGCCACCGAGCCGGGGGCCATGCCACCGTCAGCCATCAGTTTGGCGGCAGCGGGCATGGCCACACCGGCTTTGGACTGCGAGCTGGGCGCAGCCGCCGCAGCAGCAGCCACAGGGGCGGCGGCGACAGCAGCAGGCGCGGCAGCCGCCACGGGGGCGGCAGCACCGGCCACAGCGGCGGTGTCGATGCGGGCAATCAGCTGCTCGGCGGCCACGGTGGCGCCATCGACTTGAATAATTTCCACCAGCACGCCGCTGGAGGGTGCGGGGCATTCCAGCACAACCTTGTCGGTTTCGATTTCGATCAGCGTCTCATCGACCGTGACCACGTCGCCGACCTTCTTTTTCCACTGCAGCAGGGTGGCTTCGGCCACGGACTCAGAAAGCTGTGGAACTTTGACTTCTACGATTGCCATTTGTATTTCCTGTTCTTTGCGTTAGGTGTTGTGCGTTGCGGTGTTGGGGGCGCTGCGGTGGTTTCACCGAGCGCCTGCGCCGCAACGGGCACCGCCGGTTATTTGGTGAGGATGAAGCCTTTGAGCTTGGAGAAAGCCGCTTCAATCAGATTCTTCTGCTGCTCTTGGTGCAGGTGCGCATACCCCACGGCAGGCGATGCCGATGCGGCGCGACCGGCGTAGCCAAGTTTCTGACCGTCGAGCATGTTCTCGTGGATATAGTGCTGAACAAAGAACCAGGCGCCTTGGTTTTGAGGCTCGTCTTGGCACCACACGATGTCGGTCGCGTTTGGGTATTTGCGCACCTCCGCACCAAATACCTTGTGCGGGAACGGGTAGAGCTGTTCAACACGGATGATGGCCACATCGTCAGCGCCTTTTTCTTCGCGTTTCTTCATCAGGTCGTAGTACACCTTGCCCGAACAGCAGATGATGCGCTTGACCTTGTCGGCGTTCTTCACCACCGCCGCGTTGCTCTCAGGAATCACCGTCTGGAAGCTGCCTTTGGTGAACTCCGACAGCGGCGAGGTCGCGTCTTTGTTGCGCAGCAACGACTTGGGCGTGAAGATGATCAGCGGCTTGCGCAAGTTGCGAATCACTTGGCGGCGCAAGATGTGGAAGATCTGGCTGGCCGTGGTCGGCTGGACGATCTGCATGTTGGTGTCGGCAGCCAGTTGCATGAAGCGCTCCAGACGGGCCGAGCTGTGCTCGGGGCCTTGGCCTTCGTAGCCGTGCGGCAGCATCAGGGTGATGCCGTTGACGCGGCCCCACTTGACTTCGCCCGAGGCAATGAACTGGTCGATCACCACTTGCGCACCGTTGGCAAAGTCGCCGAACTGCGCTTCCCAGATCACCAGCGTGTTCGGGTCGTTGGAGGCGTAGCCGTACTCAAAGCCCAGCACCGCTTCTTCAGACAGGATGGAGTCGATGACGACAAACGGCGCCTGGTTGTCGGCCACGTTTTCCAGCGGCGTGTAGGTACCGGTGTCCCATTTTTCGCGGTTCTGATCATGAATCACTGCATGGCGGTGCGTGAAGGTGCCGCGACCACAGTCTTCTCCAGAGAGGCGCACCGGGAAACCACTGGCCACCAGCGAGGCAAACGCCATGTGCTCGCCCATGCCCCAATCCACCGGGATGTCACCGCGGCCCATGGCTGCGCGGTCGGCGTAGACCTTCTTCACCAGTTGGTGCGGGGTCACGCTGGTGGGAATGGCGGTCAACCGGTCCGACAGGCGCTTCCACTCAGCCATGGGCAGGGCGGTATCTCCAGCATCGGTCCACTTCTTGTTCAAGAAGGGCTGCCAATCCACCGCGTACTTGCTCTTGAAGTTGGTCAGCACCGGGTCCACCGTGTGGCGCCCAGCGTCCAGCGCTGCGCGGTACGACTTGGACATTTCGTCACCCAAGGTGTCGCCCATCCCTTGTGCAGCCAGCTTGTCGGCGTAGAGTCTGCGGGTGCCGGGGTGTGCAGCAATCTTGCGATACATCAGCGGCTGCGTCAGGCTGGGGGTATCTTGCTCGTTATGGCCGAGTTTGCGGAAGCAAATAATGTCCACCACCACGTCTTTGCGGAACGTCATGCGGTATTCAAGCGCCAACTGGGTGGCCAGCACCACAGCCTCTGGGTCATCACCGTTGACGTGCAGCACCGGCGATTCGACGCCTTTGACAATGTCCGTGCAATACAGCGTGGAGCGCAGATCGCGCGGGTCGGAAGTGGTGAAGCCAATCTGGTTATTAATGATCAGATGAACGGTACCGCCGGTGGAATAGCCACGGGTTTGTGCGAGGGCCAGCGTTTCCTGGTTCACACCTTGGCCAGCAAAAGCGGCGTCGCCGTGCACCAGCACAGGCAACACCTGTTTGCCGTACGGGTCGCCGCGGCGATCCATTCGGGCACGCACCGAGCCCTCCACAACCGGGTTGACAATTTCGAGGTGCGAGGGGTTGAACGCCAGCGACAGGTGAACCGGGCCGCCTGGCGTAGACACATCGGAACTGAAGCCTTGGTGGTACTTCACATCGCCAGCGGGCAGGTCTTCGGGAGCTGTATGGTCGAACTCAGCGAACAGGTCTTTGGGCATCTTGCCCAGAATATTGACAAGGACATTCAGGCGGCCACGATGGGCCATACCGATCACGATTTCCTGAACGCCCTGGGAACCAGCCTGCTGAATCACCTCGTCCATAGCGGCAATAAAACTCTCACCACCTTCGAGTGAAAAACGCTTTTGCCCCACATATTTGGTGTGCAGAAAACGCTCCAGACCTTCGGCAGCGGTCAGGCGATCGAGGATGTGTTTTTTCTTCTCGGCGTTGAACGATGGCTTGCTGCGAATTGATTCGAGCTTTTCTTGCCACCAGCGCTTTTGTTTTTGGTCGCTGATGTACATGTACTCGGCACCAACGCTCGCGCAGTACGTCTCGCGCAAGGCATTGAGCAAGTCGCGCAGGGACATGACTTCCTTGCCGAAAAACGTGTTGCTGGTGTTGAACACGGTCTCGAAGTCGGCATCGGCAAAGCCATAAAACGCCGGGTCGAGTTCGGGAATGTGGTCGCGCTCGGTGCGCTTAAGCGGGTCAAGGTCGGCCCAGTTTGATCCGACGTTTCGGTAGGCTGCGATCAGCTGCTGAACAGCCACGCGTTTGCGACCGAGATCAGAATCGGCGCCAGCAGCAATAACAACCTTGGTGCCACCTTGCTTCGCCCGATCTGCGAAGGCATTGATCACGGGCTGGTGGGGCACATCGCGTGCATCGGAACCGTCCACAGCGGGAACGTGTTGCAGAGCATCGAAGTAGCTGCGCCAACTGTCAGAAACGCTGCCTGGATTTTCCAAGTAGTTTTCGTACATTTCCTCTACGTACGGCGCGTTGCCGCCGAAGAGGTACGAGTTGCCTTTGTAGGCAACATAGACGTTGCCCCTGTTTGATTGGGAATCGCTCATAAATCCGCTGACCTCCGTTTCCCTATGGGAAACATTAGCTGGTAAAAAAAACCTTCCGCGACACGGCTGAACCGATTGGCGGATGCGACAGTGGCTTTGGAAGGACCTGACTGCAAACCAGTATTGTGCCACCTCGGCCAGATCTGAGGTAAAAAAGCATCAGGTGCAACAAACTGAAACTCAAAATGCGACTAGATGTGTTGCACCACCGCAAAGCGCAAGCCTAGCGTCAGCAGCTTGGGACCATTGATTTTCGGAACGTGAGCGGGATGAGCAAGTTAATAAATATGAGGCGTACCGGGGACGACAAACTAACGGAGCAATCGAGAGGTAAACGCTTCTTTCAAGAAGCGACGCGTGGGGATAGCCGCTCAGAAGCTGGCACAGCACTGGGCTCATCCATTTCTATGGCAATTTGGGTACAAACCGTGCGGCACAAGGTGACGGCTTTTTCGCTTTGAACCCGATAAATCACCTGTGTACCATCTTTGCGCTTGGCAAGCACGCCAGCACGGTATAGCAGGTTTAGATGCTGGGACAGGTTGGGCTGTGTGGTGTCAATTTCTTGCAAAAGTTGCGACACCGATTTTTCTTTGTCGCACAGTGCGCTCAAGATGCGCAGACGCATGGGCGTAGCTAGCACGCCGAACAATTCAGCGGCCAACTCAAACACACGAACCTTTTCAACGTTTGTATCGGATTCGATCATCTGTTCCATGGCATACGTCACTTTTGTCAATATAAGCATGAATCATACTTACAAAACCTGACGATGCCCATGTGTTTTTGTCGGGCTTTGCACAATGCTCGGCCCGAGAATCCAAAAAACGTTGGCGGGCTCTGGTTGACCCCCCCATTAACAGAGAGGCGTAACCGTCGACCACGGTTCGTTTTCAGACCACCAAGTCTTTAATCTGCTGGAGTGCGGCAGGGTCATCCATAGTGGTCAGATCGCCTGCATCGCGGCCTTCGCACACCGCTTGGATGGCGCGGCGCAGGAGCTTGCCGCTGCGGGTCTTGGGCAACACGTTGACAAAACGCACGCGCGCCGGACGCGCCACCGCGCCGAGCTGCTCGTCCACCAGCTTCATGACCTCCGCCTCCAGTTTCTGGCGAGAGACTTCGTCAGTCAACGACGATGCGTCCTTCACCACGGCAAACGCCATGGCAACCTGGCCTTTGAGCTGGTCGGCCACGCCCACCACAGCCACTTCAGCAATGCGCGGGTGGCTGGAAATACTTTCCTCAATCTCTCGGGTGCCTAGGCGGTGACCTGCGACGTTGATCACGTCGTCGGTTCGGCCCAGAATGAAATAATAGCCATCCGCATCGCGAATGCCCCAGTCGAAGGTGCTGTAAACCACCTTGCCCGGCACGCTGGACCAGTAGGTTTTAACGAAACGTGCATCGTCACCCCAGATGGTTTGCATGCAGCCGGGTGGCAGCGGGCCTACCACAGCCACCACCCCTTTCTGGTTGCCACCTTGGAGCTCTTCGCCGGTCTGATCGTCGAGCAGTTTCACGTCGTAGCCGTAAACCGCCTTGCCCGGTGAGCCAAACTTGCTGTCTGCTTTTTCCACGCCGTTGCAAATAGCCAGAATCGGCCAGCCGGT
>JAUXXN010000521.1 GCA_030684755.1 Hydrogenophaga sp. | reverse complement strand
TGTTTGCCATCACCGTGGGCACGCTGTACCAAAAGCGCTTTGTCACCGCCTGCGACGTGCGCACCGCCAACGCCGTGCAATTGCTGGCCGCGCTGCTGGTCACGCTGCCACTGGCTTTGCTGGAGCTGGAGGCCATGCGCTGGATGGACGCTTCGGCCGGCTTGAACTGGCAACTGACCGGCGCCATGGCCTGGTCGGTGCTGGGTTTGACGCTGGGCGGCAGCTCGCTGCTTTACATGCTGATTCAGCGCGGTGCGGCGGCGTCGGTCACCAGCCTCATGTACCTGGTGCCACCGTGCACGGCGCTGATCGCCTGGGGCCTGTTTGACGAACCGATCACCGCCGTCACCGTGGCGGGCATCGCGCTCACCGCTTTCGGGGTGAGCCTGGTGGTGCGGCCGGCAAAGCCGGCCTGAGCTTCCACGGCTCGTTGCCCAGGCGCGTTGCAAGGAAGTCCACCAGCAGCTGGGTGCGCCGGGGGACCTGAGTGCGGTAGGGCGCCAGCCAATGCACGTCGGCGTCGGGCATGGCGTGGTCCGGCAGCACCCGCACCAGCGCACCGCTGGCGAGCTGCGGCGCAATGTCCCACAAGCTGCGCAGCATGATGCCGTGGCCGCTCAGACACCAGTCACGCACCATTTCGCCCGAGTTGCTGGACAGCGGACCTTGAACTGGTGTGTGCTGCACGCTGGCCTCGCCCGCGCGCTGCAGCCGCCAGTGGTCAAAGCGCTGCGCGGGGCCTCCGCCGTTTTCCCGCACCACCAGGCAGGCGTGTGTGGCCAGGTCTTGCAGCGTGCGTGGGGTGCCCCGGGTTTGCAGGTAGGCGGGTGCCGCCACCAGCACACGCTGGTTGCTGGCGAGCCGGCGCGACACCCATTCCGCCGCCCGGTGGTCGGGTGCGTTCCACAGCCAAATGGCGCCATCGAAGCCTTCCACCGCCAGGTCGGGCAGTTGCTCCGTCAGCTGCAGCTGAATATCCACCGCCGGGTGCCGGGCCTGGAAGTCGGCCAGCACCGGGCCGAGCCAGAGCCGGCCAAAGCCAAAGGTGGCGGCGAGCCGTATCGGGCCGGCGGGCTCTTTGTGCCGTTCGCGCAGTTCGGTTTCCAGCGCTTCAAAACCGAGCAGCAACGCGCTGGCGCGCTCGCACAGCGTTTCGCCTTCGGCCGTGGGGCTGACGCGGCGTGTGGTGCGCTGGAACAGGCTCAGGCCAAGCCGGGCTTCTAGCGCCGCCAGGCGCTTGGTGACGACCGATGGCGCCAGCCGCAACGCCCGTGCGGCCATCACCAGGCTGCCATGCTGGCGCACGGCCAGCACAAGCTCAAGATCAGAGCGGTCCAATTGTTTCCTTTTTGGATTGAATCAATTGCCAGATTATTGCCTTGTTGGGGATTAAGCTCCTGCTCAGATCTCCAAGGCGTCTGTCCAGACCTTCAACCCCATTGACACCCCAAGGCCATCCATGA
>JAUXXN010000510.1 GCA_030684755.1 Hydrogenophaga sp. | reverse complement strand
CCGGCGTGAACCACAAGATTGGTGAAGTTCACGACGGCGCCGCCACCATGGACTGGATGGAGCAGGAACAAGAGCGTGGTATCACGATCACGTCCGCTGCCACCACGTGTTTCTGGAAGGGTATGGATGGCTCGTTTGCCGAGCACCGCTTCAACATCATCGACACCCCCGGCCACGTGGACTTCACCATCGAGGTGGAGCGCTCTATGCGCGTGCTGGACGGCGCTTGCATGGTGTACTGCGCCGTGGGTGGTGTGCAGCCTCAGTCGGAAACCGTCTGGCGCCAGGCCAACAAGTACAAAGTGCCACGTCTGGCCTTTGTGAACAAAATGGATCGCACCGGCGCCAACTTCTTCAAGGTGGTTGACCAGATGAAGACGCGCCTGAAGGCCAATCCTGTGCCGATCGTGATTCCGATTGGTGCAGAAGAGCACTTCACGGGTGTGGTCGATCTGCGCAAGATGAAGGCCATCATCTGGGACGAAGCTTCCCAAGGCATGAAGTTCACCTTCACCGACATCCCCGCTGAATTGGTTGCGCTCGCCGAAGAGTGGCGTGAGAAAATGGTTGAAGCCGCTGCTGAGTCCAGCGAAGAGCTGATGGACAAGTACCTCGGCGGCGAAGCGTTGACCGAAGACGAAATCACCGCTGGTCTGCGCACCCGCACACTGGCTTGCGAAATCCAGCCCATGCTGTGTGGCACGGCCTTCAAGAACAAGGGTGTGCAGCGCATGCTCGACGCTGTCATCGAACTGCTGCCCTCGCCGGTGGACATCGAAGACGTCAAAGGCACTGACGACGACGAAGCGCCGACCACCCGCAAAGCCGATGATTCAGAGAAGCTGTCGGCGCTGGCATTCAAGCTGATGACCGATCCGTTCGTGGGCCAGTTGACCTTTGTGCGCGTGTATTCTGGCGTCATCAAAAAAGGCGATACCGTGTACAACGCGGTCAAGGGCAAGAAAGAGCGCATTGGCCGTATCGTTCAGATGCATGCCAACAACCGCCTGGAAGTCGAAGAGATTCGCGCCGGTGACATTGCAGCTTGCGTGGGCTTGAAAGACGTGACCACGGGTGAAACCTTGTGCGATCCATCGGCCATCATCATGTTGGAGCGCATGGTGTTCCCTGAGCCTGTGATTGCGCAGGCCGTGGAACCCAAGACCAAAGCCGACCAGGAAAAAATGGGTATTGCTCTGGGCCGTTTGGCTGCAGAAGATCCATCCTTCCGCGTGCGCACCGACGAAGAGTCCGGGCAGACCATCATCGCCGGCATGGGCGAATTGCACCTGGACATCATCGTGGACCGCATGAAGCGCGAATTCGGTGTGGAAGCCAACGTCGGCAAGCCCCAAGTGGCCTACCGCGAAACGATCCGTGGCACCATCGAAGATGCCGAAGGCAAGTTCGTGCGCCAGTCCGGCGGTAAAGGCCAGTACGGTCACGTTGTGCTCAAGATCGAGCCGCAAGAGCCGGGCAAAGGCTTCCTGTTCGTCGACGCCATCAAAGGCGGCGTGGTGCCCCGCGAGTACATCCCTGCGGTTGAAAAAGGCGTCATTGAAGCCTTGGGCCAAGGCGTCTTGGCGGGTTACCCTGTGGTGGACGTCAAGGTCACGCTGCACTTCGGTTCGTACCACGACGTGGACTCCAACGAACTGGCCTTCAAAATGGCCGCCATTTTCGGCTTCAAGGAAGGCTGCCGCAAGGCCCAGCCCGTTATCCTGGAGCCCATGATGGCCGTGGAAGTGGAAACGCCTGAAGACTACGCCGGTACCGTGATGGGCGACCTCTCCAGCCGTCGTGGCATGGTGCAGGGCATGGACGACATGGTGGGTGGCGGCAAGGCCATCCGCGCCGAAGTTCCGCTGTCCGAAATGTTCGGTTATTCCACGTCGCTGCGTTCAGCCACACAAGGCCGTGCCAGCTACACCATGGAATTCAAGCACTACTCGGAAGCTCCTCGCAACGTGGCGGAAGCCATCGTCGCCTCACGCGCCAAGTAAACCAGCGCTTGAAAGTGTTTACCCCGGGGCATCAACCGCTTCGGGTATGTAAAAAATCAAAGCCGGTCTGCGATCACGCGCCGCCCTGTTCCCGTGCGGGGCGAATCAGCAGTGTGATGCAGACCTAAAACCCGTGACACGGGTTTGTTCTTTCTAAGGAATCGA
>JAUXXN010000505.1 GCA_030684755.1 Hydrogenophaga sp. | reverse complement strand
GCGGCGTGTTGCGCAAGATCATGAGCCAGCAACGCCAGGGTGTGGTACCCAGCCGCGTGGGCTCCATGGTGCAACACCTGCTGCTGGTGTCCGACGAAACCGGTTCGGTGGCCCACTGGCTCGACTCGCACCCCACACTGGAGCAACGCATACGCCGCATTTATGGCCGTGCTATGGGACCACTGCCCCTCACTCGGGGCAATGAAAAGCCGCAGTCCGACAAAGCTTCACCTGCCAAAGCCGCTGACGACGGCCCTGGATGGACGTTGATTTGAATTCGGCGTGGCCCCGAGGTGCCTGGTTTGCGCCACACTCCCGGGTTCCCAACATGGAATTTCCTGTGACCGCCCCAGCCCGCTCCAAGCCCTCCGCCCAGCCCAGCCCACAAGTTGCCAGCCCATCGACTCCTCGGCTGGCGCCCAGCCTGGCCGCCCAACTGCGGCATACCGCGCGCTGCGTGCTGGCGGTGGAGCAGGGCCGTTCGCTCAGCGACGTGATGCCCCAAGTCAACGCCGACCTGCGCCCCGGTGTGCAGGCCCTTACCTTTCATGTGTTGCGCCACCTGGGCACGGCGCGCGCGGTGGTTGGGCTGCTGGTGCAGCGCAAACCCGAGCCTGCGGTCATGGCCCTGCTCAGCAGCGCTGTGGCATTGCTGTTCGACGCACCCCGTTCGGTGGTCCGTGAGGGCACCGATGGCTCGCACATGGCAAAGCCGGATGGCCCGCACTACGAACCTCACACCGTGGTCAACCAGGCGGTTGAAGCTGCACGTCAAGACCGCAGCACACAACGCCAAGCCGCATTTATCAATGCCTGCCTGCGCCGATTTTTGCGCGAACGTGAAGCGCTGCTTCACAGCGTGGACCAGCTCCCTGTGGCGCGCTGGAACCACCCGGTCTGGTGGATTGAGCGCCTGCAGCGCGATCACCCCGAGCACTGGGCGGCCATTCTGGAGGCCAACAACCAGCCCGGCCCCATGGCGTTGCGCGTCAACCGCCGCAAGACCACCGTTGCGCGCTACCAGCAAGCGCTGCAAGCCCTGGGCGTGGCCTCCACACCGGTGGGCAGCGACGGCCTCGTGTTGGATGCGCCCCAGCCGGTGGAGCGCCTGCCGGACTTTGCGCAGGGTCATGTGTCGGTGCAAGATGCCGCCGCGCAAATGGCGGCTACGCTGTTGCTGAGCGAACGGGCTTGGGCACCT
This sequence comes from Hydrogenophaga sp., assembly GCA_030684755.1. GTDB lineage: Bacteria > Pseudomonadota > Gammaproteobacteria > Burkholderiales > Burkholderiaceae_C > Hydrogenophaga. The sequence goes on along the minus strand of JAUXXN010000505.1, from coordinate 974 downwards.
ACCGACCGGGTGCTCGATGCCTGCGCGGCACCAGGTGGCAAAACCGCGCACCTGCTGGAGTGGGCGGACCTGGATGTGTTGGCGCTGGATGTGGATGAGCGCCGCTGCGAGCGCATCCACGACAACCTGAAGCGTCTGGGCTTGCGGGCTGAGGTGCGCTGTGCCGACGCGGCGCGTCCCGCCGACTGGTGGGACGGCCGCCCGTTTGACGCCATCTTGCTCGACGCACCGTGCACGGCCTCCGGCATCGTGCGTCGCCACCCGGATGTGCGCTGGCTTCGCCGTCCGTCCGACGTGGCCCCGCTGGTGGCTATTCAGAAAACCCTGCTAGAAGCCCTTTGGCCGCTGTTGAAACCTGGTGGCCGTTTGCTGTATGGCACCTGTTCGGTTTTTCGTGACGAGGGCGAGCATCAGGTCGCAGCGTTTCTTGGACGCCACACCGATGCTGTGTATCGACCCTCTGTGGGCCATTTGTTGCCGGGTTTGGCCGCTCCATTGGGAGAGTTCAACGACAATCCACCGGGTGGATACGACGGTTTCTTTTACGCCCGCATCGACAAGGTACAGCCTTGATCGATCGCCTTGGATCTCGCGCTTGAGTCGCGGGCTGCGTGCCCTGTGGGTCGCTTTGGGCCTGGCTTGGCTCATGCTGACACCCGCACTGGCCTACGAGCCCGAGATTTTGCAGATGGGCGTCCAGCGCACACCTGAGGCGGTGTACCTATCTGCCCGGCTCAAGCTGGTGCCCGCTGCCGCTGTGGAAGACGCTTTGCTCAAGGGGGTGCCGCTGTATTTCGCTTGGCAAGCCGATGTGTACCGCCAGCGTTGGTATTGGTCCAACAAACGCGTGGCCACGGCAGTACGGACGCTGCGCATTGCTTACCAGCCTCTCACACGCCGTTGGCGCGTGAGCCTTTCAACCGACACCGGCGGTGCAACAGGTGCCGGCTTGCAGTACGCACTGCACCAAACTT